>JBLING010000252.1:0-4310 GCA_047639155.1 bacterium | reverse complement strand
TCAGTGTATCCAAATAACAATCTTCAATCAGAAACGGGAGATAATATAGAACTAGGTATTAAGCAGGGGTTTAAAGTCAAAAAAATAAAGGGGTATGTAGATGTGGCGTTGTTTCAAATGGCGTATGAAAATATGATGGAGTTTACATTTGGACAATGGTCGAGTGATGTATCAGCCGGTAACGGCTATGGGTTGGGGTTTAAATCATTAAATACAGGGCCAACAACTATTAAAGGGATTGACTTAAGTTTGGTAGGACAGATGACAATTTTGAAAGGGAATCTTCGCTTTTTTGGCGGATATACAAATTCTTTGCCCGTCGCAAACCAGACCAATTATGCATTCGCAACAGACAGTGTCGGGAACGCACTATCTTACAATACCACCAGTTCAGATACAACCGATGGGGTGTTGAAGTACCGAAGTTTGAGGACGTTCAAAATGGACGTTTCGTATAAACGTAAACGAGTTGGCGTTGGGATATCATGGAGATACCAAAGTAGAGTGCAAAACATAGACAAGGCGTTTATAGCGCCATTGTTTGCCACATTTGTCCCTGGAATTGAAACTGGTTTGAATTTGAATCCAAAAGGTTATTGGGTAACGGATTTGAGGTTTTCTTATCGTTTGAGTTACCGTTTAAAACTTGCCGTGATTATCAATAATTATGGCAACGTTGAATACATGGAGAGGCCTGCCGATATTGGAGCGCCTAGGTTGGCGACTTTTCAACTTAAGATGAATATTTAGTTTTGTCTAAGTCTTGATCAATTTGTTCTAAGCCTTCATACCAGGTTTCGCCAAATCGACGAATAAGTGCCGTTTTGACAAATTCAAACACTTTAACCTGCTCCTGGTCTCCCTTTGAACAGGCATCATCGCACAAATACCATTGATGGTAATTTAAAGCGGTATATGTATCATATTCTTTAATACGAACTGGATAAAGATGGCAGCTGATGGGCTTGATGAAATCAACTTTGTTTTTGTAATAGGCGTTTTCTATACCACAATTCAGAATTCCATTGGGTTGTTCAACAACAAAGCAGCATTTACCATCATCCAAACAGGTGGTTACAAGTTCTCCGTCGTCGTCTGCTTCATAAAAACCATTTGTCTCTATAAAATCTATATGTTCTTGACTTAATTCTTGGTATACGATAGGCTTAATTCTTTCAATTTCAGCGACTTCCTCTTTTGAAATTGGTGCGCCCTTATCCCCTTCTATGCAGCAAGCTCCTTTGCATTTCAGAACATCGCACGCAAAAAATTCTTTTAAAACATCATCGCTAATAAGCGTGTCTTCATGGATGATCATGAATTACCGAGATACGATTTGAATCCAATGTCTTCCAGCTTTTTTGCTTTTTCCAGCACTGTATTTTCCATATTGGATTTATAGGCTTGAACCCGGTCTAAAACAGCCTTATCTGAACTGCCAATGATTTGGGCCGCTAATATTCCCGCATTTTTCGACCCATTTATCGCTACTGTAGCAACAGGTACACCAGGAGGCATTTGAACAATACTGTACAACGAATCTATACCACTCATTGTGGATGATTTAATAGGTACCCCGATTACTGGAAGTGGTGTTAATGAGGCAACCATGCCCGGCAGATGTGCTGCACCGCCTGCCCCAGCGATAATTACTTTCAACTGTCGTTTTGCAGCTGATTCTGAGTAATCATATAATCTTTTTGGAGTTCGATGGGCACTTACAACAGTTAGTTCGTAAAGTATTCCCAACTCATCTAAAACTTTTGCAGCTTCTGACATAACTGGCAGGTCTGAATCAGAACCCATAATTATACCTACTTGAATCGACATATTAACGCGCTTGTTTCGGCAAAGCTACCACATTTGACAGAATATTATTGTTGACGCGTTTTCAGGAGTGATTTCAATTGTTTGGACTTTTCAATTGCCGTAGATAGATCTTGATTTAAAACCGTGAAATGCCCCATTTTTCTTCCCGGTTTGGTTACGGTTTTGTTGTACCAATGAAGATAAGCACCTTTGGTCGACATAAGCGCATCAATTCCATCTAAGACATATTCTCCCATAACGCCGTCTGAACCTATGATGTTGGTCATTACGGCTGGGGTAATGAAGTCTGTATTGCCCAGAGGAAGGTTTAACATTATACGTACAAGTTGTTCATACTGAGAAGTATAGTTGGCTTCGATGGTGTGGTGACCAGAATTATGAGGCCTTGGTGCAATCTCATTAATTAAACATTTTTTATCGGAAGTTAAAAACAACTCAACCGCGAAAATTCCGACTCCGTTCATTGCTTCGATTGCCCTTAATGCAAGCTGATTGGCTTCTTGTTCAATAGATGCCGGCACATTACTTGGTGCGAACAAGTAATCAACTAAATTAATATCGGGATCAAAAACCATTTCGACAATCGGAAAACTTTTGATTTCTCCGTTCGCATTGCGCGCAACGATTACTGCCAACTCGGTAACATCCTCAACAAATGCTTCCAAAACTACTTGCCCTTGGAATGTAGCAGCAATTTGACCAGACTCAATTTTGGATTTTGGGAGAATGGCAACACCTTTTCCATCATATCCTCCCCTGCAACTTTTAACAACCACTTTTTCTCCTGGAAATTGAGACAAGTCAACATCGTTTGCTGCTGATGCATCTGCTAAAACGAAGTTTGAGGTTGCTAACGCATTATCGGAATAAAACTGCTTTTGCCGGCCTTTGTCCTGAATAATTTCAAGAATATTTGCGGAAGGTATTACGACTGTACCAGTAGACTCTAGTGATTTAAGTGTTTCAACATCTACATGTTCGATTTCGTACGTAATAACGTCACTAATCTCCGCCAAGGACTTGATCTTATCTGCATCCATAAGACTTCCTTCAATAAAGTTTTGTGCATATGGATAACATGGACAGTCTGTTGAAGCCTCAAGAATGTTGAATTCAACATTTAAAGGTTTAGCACTTTCTATGAGCATTTTTCCTAACTGCCCGCCACCTATTATTCCGATTTTAGTTTTAAAGGGTTGTGTCATTTTTTATACGGTTTCAAAGGTATGATTAAACACGAACAAAAAGGGATGTGTATTTTATCCGATATTTGGAAAAACACAATTCATGAACCGATTAATTACCTTCTCAATTGCCTTTTTTATATGCTTAACTGTTGTTGGTCAATGCACAATTGTACCATTCAGCCTTCAGAAAAAAGTGTACATGTCTGATGTTGTAGTGGAGGCGAAAGTGCTTGACAAGCACTGTTTCTGGAATGACGACCATAACTTTATTCACACTACTAACTTATTACAGGTGACGACCGTATTTAAAGGGCAACATATTTCAGAGCAAATTGAGCTCGTTACTGAGGGAGGAATTGTTGGTTTAACCGCTCTAGAGGTTGAACCGTCACTCCAAGTAGAAATTGGGGAAGTTGGAATTTTTACGTTAAGAAAGTCAGATTTAAGTTTTGCAAAAAGAAAAGGCGTTTTCTTTCAGCCTGTGGCAAGTGTTCAATCGTTTTTAAAATATGATCACGTCAACAAAAGCGCTCATGGTTATTTTGAGGTTTACGATAACCTGAAGGGCTATTTATTCCCATTAATTGAGCAATATGCGCAACAAACCAGGAAAAAAATTGGGATTGATCCATTAGGCATAAACGGTTTAAAACCACTTGCAAACCCTGTAATTAGTAGTATTGATAGAGACACAGTAACAGCAGGAACGGGTATGTTGTTGACCTTAACAGGAAGCAATTTTGGCTTCATTCAGGGTAAGGGTTATTTAGAGTTCGTGGATCCAAATTATGGTGATGGCCGGTTTATGGAACTTCATTTTCCATCGTCGTTCAAGTCTTGGAGCAACAGTAAAATTGAATTATATATACCGCCAAGAGCAGGTACTGGGAAAATACGTGTAACCAACAACAGCGCTGAAACAGGAATGTCGTCTGCCTCTATTGTTGTAAAGTATGCTCATTCCAACTATCCGTTTAACGGAACATCTAGTGTTGATTCAGGTTATTTTCAACCGAAGCATATCAATTTGGATGGTAATGGCGGATATCGATGGACCATGTCAGACAACTTTTCAGGTAAAACAGATGCGGTAAATGCGTTTCTTAGAGCTGCAGAAAATTGGAGGTGTGGAACACTAATGAATTGGGATGTAAGTTCATCCACAACAACCATTAATCAAGCCGTAAAGGATGATATTAATATAGTCAGGTTTACAAAGTTTACCGATAGTAGACTTGGCGTTTGTGGTAGCTGGTATGGTGGATGCACGCAAGGAAGTAACGCTTTTTTCTA
>JBLING010000251.1:0-4355 GCA_047639155.1 bacterium | reverse complement strand
AAGATTTAGAACTGATTCTGCAACGCTTGCGTAACACGCAACAATGGAAAACTCTTTGTTGAAATCATGAAGAATGTCCTTTAGTGCCTCCTGTGACAACGGGTCATCTTCAATAATTACAACTTTATACATCGAACAAATGTATACGAAAGAAGTAACTATTCCTAAACGCAAAAGGGGTAGAAAATATTGACTTTTCTACCCCTTTTTATAATTTATTAAACGACCAATTGGTCGGCAATTATCTCGGCTATCTTCTGCTTTATAGTTTTAATAGTGTTTTGTGAAGTCTGTTTTCCACTCCAATTATTTGTACTGTGTACATCCCATTTTCAAGTTCTGATACATCGACATTTGTTTGATTGAATCCTGGTGATCCAACGATCTCAGTTTCCAAAACTATTGAACCCAAAATTGAAACTACCTGAAGATGTAGTGCTTGTGGTGCATTTAGATTGAACTCTAAGTTAAAATGATCAGAACTTGGGTTCGGATACATTTTAAAATCACCAGCACTCACTTCATTAATACCAACTGTACCAACTGTTAACGTATCACAAACTGGTGGGCATGTATCTGTCGTTACGCAAACGATATAAACACCAGCTTTCGCATAGGTATGCGTACCTCCTTGAAACGTTGCTGTTGAGTCATCTCCAAAATCCCATAAAACATTTACAGCCGATTGACTGCCATAACTAAATCCATACGTTAAGGGATCAACTGGATGGACACTCGAATAAACTCCAGCATCACACTGTGCAAACGCATTGAAAGATGCACTTAAGCATATTAGCAGGACTACAGATTTTAAGATATTCATTGTTTTTGTTTTTGTTGATGACAAATGTAGTCTGAGAAACAACGAACTCTAATTTATATTTATAAGTGGTTGAATTTTGTTGATAGACGGGCTGAAGTCGGTTCAATTAAATACATCACTTAGCTATAAACATTACCTACCTTAACAGCTTTCATTAATCCGTAAACCTGTTAAATAACACATTTTTTATATCCTGATATTATGTTAAGACTTACCAGTATTCTAAAATTATGGCTACTAAGCTTCATATTGTTCTTGTCCAATTCTGTTTTAGCACAAATAGAAACTTCTATCGCTTCAGACTCAAGTTCAAATAACGATTTTGTTTATGATTCTTTGGTTTTATCTAAAGTTACTCATAACGGCACTACAAAAGAATTCAAACTTTATAAAGGTGCAGAAATTGAAGTGTGGAAGCTCCTATCTGGTTATGAATTGTCCTATCGCGGGTCTCTAGAATCCTTCACGGACAGCACTATTACTATGATTTCTAAAAACAACTTACGACAAACTTTCACTTTAAATAATATAACTAAGATTAGAGTATACAACAAGAGTAAAATCGGTCAAATAGGAGGAGGAACAATGGCGTTTTTGGGGTGGTCTACTGTCACAATTGGGGGTTCCGTTTTTATCGGATATTTTACAGGAGATAATTTGGGAGGAGGTGTCTCCGATGGACTAATTGCTGCTGCCGCAGGATATTTAGGTGTTCAAATTGGAAAGCGAATAAAAGGTAGGTCGTTTCGCTTGATTAATAAAAAAACTGGCGTAACAATCTGGTCCATTTCCACCAATGAGAGTGCTTAGAAAGTTAGAATTTTACCAAAAGAAACAATCACGTATTTAAACCAGTGTCAAAGTATTTGAATTCTCTGTATTGCCAAATGCATCCAATCGCAAGATTCTGTTAAATCAATAGGAACATCAACTACACCAAAAATGGCATTTTAACCACTTTTGCTTTCACGGCTTTGCCTCTGATTTCTATAAAGAATTCAGTTTCGCGTTTTGCATGTTCGCGTGCCACGTAACCCATACCAATGGCTTTGCCCAACGACGGACTTTGCGTTCCGCTTGTAACCTCTCCGATTGTATTTCCATCGGAATCTTGAATATTGTAATGTTGTCTTGGTATTCCGCGGTCTATCATTTCAAAGCCAATCAAACGCTTGGATGGTTTGTCTTCCTTGATTTTTAGATGATGCTCCCAATTCACAAATGGCTTGTCAAACTTGGTAATCCAACCCAATCCTGCCTCAATTGGTGAAGTTGTATCATTGATATCATTGCCGTAAAGACAAAACCCTTTTTCCAGTCTTAACGTATCACGGCAACCCAATCCACATGGAAGTATATCATATTCCTTTCCCGCCTCCATTATGGCGTTCCATAACGCTTCAGCGTCTTTGTTCCATACGTATAACTCAAATCCACCTGAACCTGTATAACCCGTGTTTGATATAATAATATCATCAAGCCCAGCAACCGCACCGGCACCAAAATGATAAAATTCAATTGCGCTTAAATCAACATCGGTCAAACCTTGAATTAACTTCTGTGCATTCGGACCTTGAACCGCCAGTAAGGATAAGTCATCCGACATGTCTGTCAACTCAGCTTCAAATCCTTTTTCCTTATTCTGTGCTACAATCCAGTTCCAATCTTTTTCAATATTGCTCGCATTTACCACAAGATTATATTCCGAGTCATTCCACTTGTAAACAATTAGGTCATCAACTATGCCGCCATCATTATTGGGGAAGCAATTGTATTGTGCTTGCATGTCAACCAACTTTCCAACATCGTTAGAAGTTACCCATTCAATCAACGCCGTTGCGCCCGCACCTTTAACTAAAAATTCACCCATATGTGAAACGTCGAACATGCCAACTGAATTTCGAACAGCCATGTGCTCTTCTCTTAAATTCGAATATTGAACCGGCATATTAAATCCTGCAAATGGGACCATTTTACCACCTAATGCTTCGTGAACATGTGTAAGCGAGGTGTTCTTTAATTGTTCTGTATTTGACATACGTATTTTCTGTTATAAGTTGATTTTAAAGGGTGTCAAAAGTATTGTAAAAAATAGAAAAGAGGAAGTTGCCAATTAGACTTTGTACTTACTTAGGTGTTTGTAGCGTTCTCGAACAGGTGATGGAATTGGTGTAGGGTCTCCACCTTCATCGAGTCGAACGAATGTAACTTGCGTCGAGAGAACGACGTCTTGTTCACCACTATATACACTTTCTTTTCTGGCTTCAATCGTCATGGTAATAGACGATTTCCCGATTTGAGCCACTTCCCCAAATATTTTAATTAGGTAACCTTCTTTTACTTTCTTTTGAAAAATTAGTTCCTTTATTTTTACTGTTACCATATTAGGGGAATGGCACACTTGACAAGCCATAACTGAGGCCGCCTCATCTATCCATGCCATCATAATTCCTCCAAAAAGGTTTCCATGTACACCCATGTCTTTCGTCATGGCTATATGTGTTGTTATCAACTCCATTTACTGTGTATTTTTAACAAGATCGTTCATGTTAATTGCACCATGGCTTGCATGGTATTGCACCTTGCCATTGTCTAACACAACGACCTGTGGGCTCTCATGTCGCACTTTAAAGCGGGATGCAATTTCATTACTTATGTCTCGATGAGACAATAAGTCTAAATAATAAATAGTAGGACTAGATCCATCTGAAGCACCTTCTAATCTTGACTTCGCCATTGAGCTAATACTGCACGACGTGCTGTGTTTAAACAAGACAACAGGCTTTTCGAATGAAGCTTTTTCCGCTTCTTGTAACTCCTGCAATGATTCTATTGTCTTCCAAGTTTCTGGAAGGTTTGAAGATTTACCAAAAAATCCGAACATAGTTTGTTAATTAATGTACAAAGGTAACGCCTCAACATCGAAAGTGTTTAGGCAACTTCGGAAAACCAAATCTACCAGAAAGTGGAGATTAACACATCCACGTCGTATATATCATACTCTCTAAGGTCTGTAGAAAACACAAAACTGTCGTGAGGTCTTAAGTCAACAGAAAATGATTGGTAAACCGACTTGAAGTATTGTCCAAATTCATCGTACAAAGCAATTTCTATTTCAACTTGGTTAATGTGCGTACTCCCATCATTAAATATTTCTCCGTCAACTTCTACATTTCGGGCACCTGCCCAAAAATCAAAAGCAACACTAGCCTTTGGATTGCCACCTTGCACTGGTACTTCATCTGAGCACCCATTGAACGTAAATAATACAATCAAAACTGTCATAAAAGGTAAAAGTATTTGTCTTATAATCTGTACGTTTTAGTCAAACAATATTTAAATGAATCCCAGAAAGCGCGGTTCTGTGTAAGAAAGTGTCCGAATTCAATAGAATAAATTCAAAAATCAATCCAAGTCGTTCTGGAACAATTTCTGCTATTTTTGAGTCATGAGATTAATAGCAATTATCACCGCCATAATCTGTTTCACTTCTTGTGGTTTATTCAAGAAGAAAAAGCAAGCTGATCCAACT
>JBLING010000250.1:0-4388 GCA_047639155.1 bacterium | reverse complement strand
AAATAAAAGAATATAAACGACGCCAATACACTGATAAACACTGCAATAAAAAAGTGCTTAAGGGCGAGTAAAAGTAAATCACGATCGAATGTACCAACAGCAAAACCGATACCCGTAATGGGTCCCATTAACGGGCTTATAAGCATGGCGCCAATGATGACAGCGGTAGAGTTTAGGTTTAAACCAATACTACAAATCAAGATAGATAGAATAAGAATCCAGATATTGAATCCTTTAAATACGATGTCTTTTTTTATAGTTTCGGCCGCACCTGTCTTGTCGACCTCGTCATGAACACTAAAGGTTTCCCTGATCAATTTAAGGAATCCGTGTAACAGCCCACTTACGTTGGCTTTTATTTCCTCTTTCGGCTCGTCCGTATTTTTTGGTATGTCACTCATTGCTTCGCGAATTGCAAATTCCGCAAAAATCCTGAGAATTTCGTCCTTTTTATTGCGGACTTTTTAAAGACGTCTTTAAAAACCGATTCAGTAATCTCTTCCCACTCTTCCCAACTATACGAATGAATTTCTTTGACCGGCGAAAAACGCTTCTCTTTATTAGGCGTTGCGAAGCGATTCCAAGGACAAACATCCTGACAGATGTCACATCCAAAAACCCAGTCTTCCATTTTTTCATTATACTGCTCTGGAATCGATTCTTTTAATTCGATCGTTAAATACGAAATACATTTATTCGAATCCACGACTTTATCGGCAATGATGGCATCTGTTGGGCAGGCATCAATACAGGCGGTGCAACTGCCACAGTGGTCTGTAACAGGCCCATCATACTTAAGCTCCAAATCACATATTATTTGGGCGATAAAAAAGAAGGAACCACGCTTCTTGCTTAGCAATAGAGAATGTTTACCGATCCAACCCAATCCTGCTTTGGCTGCCCATGCACGCTCCATTACTGGTGCGCTGTCGACAAATACACGGGCATTGAAATGTCCAATTTGCGTTTGTAATTCGGAAACTATGTACCGCATTTTGTCTTTTAAAACAAAATGATAGTCTTCACCATACGCATATTTTGCAATCTTTGGTTTTCCTTCGGGTTGGATTTCCGATGGAGAATAGTTGAAAGTCATTGTGATAATCGACTTAGAGCCCTCAACCAATTTGCGCGTGTCTAAACGCTTATCGAAGTGATTCTCCATCCACTTCATGGTACCGTGATGATCATTCTGTAGCCAATTTGTTAATCGAGGCGCTTCATCCTCAAGAAAGCCACTTTGTGCAATAGCGCAGTCCATAAAACCATGTTTCAAGACTACGTCTTTAACTAACTTTGTGCGATGTTCAGCTGTTAGCGAACTCAAAACAAGGAGTTAATTTTTTGTGGTGGAATTTTACCTAAATGTTCGTAAGCCAAGTGCGTAGCTTCACGTCCTCTAGCGGTACGTTGTATGTAGCCTTCTTTGATTAAAAATGGTTCGTACACTTCTTCAATCGTGCCAGCTTCCTCTCCCACTGCTGTGGCGATTGTGCTAATACCAACCGGGCCGCCTTTGAATTTTTCGATTATAGTACTTAAAATTCGATTGTCCATTTCATCTAAACCTGTGGCATCTACGTTTAATGCTTCAAGAGCGTATTTGGCAATTTCAATATCTACTTGACCGTTTCCTTTAATCTGCGCAAAGTCTCTTGTGCGTCGCAATAATGCATTCGCAATTCGTGGTGTTCCTCTACTCCGTCTTGCAATTTCATCTGCTGCCTGACTATCAATTTTTGTATGTAAAATTTCGGCAGACCTCTTTAATATTTTAGATAACAAGTCAGCGTCGTAATACTCAAGCCGACAAGTAATCCCAAAACGCGCACGTAATGGAGATGTTAACAGGCCTGAGCGTGTTGTAGCTCCCACTAAAGTAAATGGATTTATAGTCAACTGTACACTTCTTGCATTGGGACCTGTATCCAACATAATGTCGATACGATAATCTTCCATTGCTGAGTACAAATATTCTTCAATCACAGGACTTAATCTGTGAATTTCGTCGATAAACAGGACGTCGCCTTCTTCCAAATTGGTTAGTAAGCCCGCCAGGTCACCTGGCTTTTCCAATACAGGACCACTCGTAACCTTTATGGCGCTGTTCATTTCATTGGCAATGATGTTACTCAACGTCGTTTTCCCAAGTCCAGGAGGTCCGTGTAAAAGTACATGGTCCAAAGCTTCTCCACGTTGAACAGCGGCTTGTACAAATATTTTTAGATTGGTCAGAATTTTATCCTGACCACTAAAATCGTCGAAACTCGCTGGTCTCAACACCTTTTCGATGTCCCTATCTGCATTTGATAGGTTTTCGAAGTTGGCATCTAAGTTTTCGTTTTGCACTTTTCAAAAATAGCAATCACATAGGTCTAATGGATTGTTTCATTTAAAAGTTATTCACGGAATCGGTAAAGAGTACGTGAGATGTAAGTATAACCAATAAACCAATACATTTGTCTAATACATAACACCATAAGCAACAGAATCACGTTACCGAAGTATATGAGAAAATCATTAGCCATATTATTGATTGGGTTATCCGCAATTGTCAATGCGCAAGTTGACGATAAAGAAATCGTTTTTGAATCTGTGTCTTACGACTTCGGGACAGTCAAATTTGGCGATCAAAAAATAAACGCAACCTATATTTTCACAAACAAAAGTCCTATTGATTTTCAAATAAAAGATGTAAAAGCAAGCTGTGGATGTACTGTACCTTCATGGCCTGAACATCCCATAAAGCCTGGCCAAAAAGGCATCATTACCGCGACCTTTGACCCAACCAACTTAGCTGGAGAGGTCGACAAATCAATAGAGATATTTGCGAATTACACGGTAATTATGTCGAAGATATTAACCATTAATGGTACGATATTGGAACCAGTACAACAGGACTTAAGCCAAATATACCCTGGTCAATTTGGTTACATCCGACAGTCAAAAAATACGATTGCATTAGGAGAAATATTAAATTCAGGAGTATACACGGATACCATCGTTTTTGTAAACGATTACAACCTCCCTTTAAAATTTGATGGTTTGTTACGCAAACCAGATTACGTTACCTATTCTCTTTCAAGAAACGTAATAAACCCTGGTGACACTGCATCAGTAGTTATTCGAATTAATGCAAAACAAATTCAAGACTTTGGATTGGTAAACTCTGACATAGTTTTTAAGACCAACGACAAATCATTCCCGCTTAAGGCCGTAAAAATGGCATTTTTCATTAAGCAAGACTTTTCGCAACTGTCACGAAAAGAGCGAAAGAATGCACCGTCACTTACATTATCACAAACCGAATTCAAATTCGGAGAAATGCGTGAAGGGGCAACATCTACACAAAATGTCATCTTGTCAAATACAGGAAAATCACCTTTAAAAATCTACAAGGTCGAAACACATTGTGGTTGTACAACACTTGATTTAGAAGAGTCGGAATTGGATGCAGGTGAAACAAAAAACATTCAGCTGACCTTTGATTCTATATTCGTTTCTGGACTCGCACAAAAAGAAGTCACTATTTTTACAAACGATCCGAATAACCACGTTGTTAAATTGTATATAACAGCGAACGTATTAAACAATTAACCTTTTTTGGTATCATTTTTGAAATTGATTCCTTGATATTTCAATAGCATTATGAATAAGAAAATCCTTTTAATAGCAGTTTTAGTCAGTTTCATCACTTCTTTATTTGGTGCTTATTTCTTTTCTAAAAAGTTTGGTAATGCCAGCCAAGTCGAATTAATGCAGCCTCCGCAGGATACACATCCAGTAAAATATCAAAATGCGCAAAGTGGTGATATTAGTTTCGTTGCTGCCTCAAAAATCTCACGTCCTTCCGTTGTATTCATAAAAACAGAGTCAGAAGCAGTTAAACGTAATTCGTTTTGGTTTTTCGACATTGATCCGTTTGGAAGCATCGGTAAGGTTTCAAGCTCAGGTTCTGGTGTCATTATCTCTGATGATGGCTACATCGTCACCAACAACCATGTGGTTAAAGGTGCACAAAGCATTGAGGTGGTTTTGAACAATGGAAAAAAGAATTATAAAGCGGTTGTTGTTGGCACGGCTCCCTCAACAGATTTAGCCTTACTTAAAATTGAAGCAACAGGCCTTACTCCGGTTGAGATTGCCAACAGTGATGCGCTTGACATTGGAGAATGGGTACTCGCCGTAGGGAATCCTTTCAATCTCACAAGCACTGTAACCGCTGGTATTGTTAGCGCAAAAGGGCGAAACATAAATGTTGTTCAAAATCAATTTCCAATAGAAAGCTTTATCCAAACGGATGCAGCGATAAATCCAGGTAACAGTGGTGGTGCATTGGTAAACTTGGAAGGCAAACTGGTCGGCATTAACACCGCAATTGCCAGTAA
>JBLING010000249.1:0-4393 GCA_047639155.1 bacterium | reverse complement strand
TCGGGGCAAATGGATTTGATCTTACCAGCAATCCAACCGATATATACTTCAATGTTGTTTTATATCGACCAGATACGCTCTCAAATGGTGTTGTGTTATTTCAGTTTAGAGAAGATGAAAATGATGACGGGACATTCAATGATGCAAACGAGGACATGTATTCACTTGAGCTAACCAAATTGGAACCAGGTTGGCAAATTGTTTCCATTAAGTATTCTGAACTCATTGCTTTAGAAAACGGAATGCCGACCACAGCAAAGGGAAACGAACAACACAATCCTGATAAACTGCACATGGTCTCGTGTTTGTTTTTAGCGAACCCAGCCTCTGGTTATTCTCAAGCTTTAATGGATTACATAATCTTCACAAATGATGGACCACTTAAATTGTAACAATGGTTAAGCAATTAGCAATATGTCTTTGCGCAGCGATATTTACAACGGCCTGTGTAACGACAAAACCGGTGACCTTATTCGACGAAAAATCGTCAACTCCGGAGCCGCCTCACATTGAGAATTTTTATGCACTTTCAATCCTGAAGGATAATCTGAATTCAGACGTGTGGTTTACGCCTGACGTCAAATGTATTCAGGTCAAAAACAGCGATCAAACACGATATGCCGGTAAAAGTGCCATTCATTTAAAATGGGATAAACAAGAAGGTGGTTGTGATTGGATAGGCATGGGCATCGGATGGGATGGCTGGGCGCCTAAAGACCTAAGCATGATCATGAACAAAGCTGCCATTCAGTTCAAACCGTACAGCGCCGGCGGTAAAATTCGGTCCTTACCATTGGCTGCAGCTATGGAAGATTATGGCGGCAAACAAGCCTGGATTGGGTTTGCTTCAAAATACATCACATACGGCGAAGGGGACAAATGGGCGACGGTTACGCTACCTATAAGTGATTTTGGATGGGAGGAATTTGGTGCGGATGAAACGAATGTCAAGCAAATGATAATTCAATTTGAAGCAGCTGGCAATGTATATTTTGATGAAATACGTGTTGTGCCTTTTAAGGGAATACTGGATAAAATGTATGAAACGTCATATATAGTCAATCCTACGATTAAATTAGATGGGGAAACGAACGAAACAATCTGGAATCAAAATACACTTGAATTTGAAGGACATTCTCTCCATGTTATTGGCTCGAATGAATTTATTTACATAGGTGGGTTTGTTTCTGACATTACACCCGCAATGAATACCAAGTCTGGAGATGAAGTCTGGAATGGAGATGGAGTTGAACTGGCTATTAGTACGAATCAAAACGCCAACCCGAAGCGGAAACAACTTCTTTTGTCTGACCAACATGTCGGAATAAAAATGGGAGAACAAACCTTGGTATGGGACTGGCAAAGTCACTCACAAATTGTTGGGGCAGAGGTGGTTTTTGTCCGTTCTGCCAAAGGGTATAGTTTTGAAGCCAAGATCCCGTATAGCCATTTTGATATGGGCAAATTACAAGCCAATACGGTATACAATTTTGAATTGGCAGTAAACGAAGGAAATGCATTGAAACGTTTAACCCAAGTGAAATGGAATAGCGGTGGAATTGATGGTTTTCACAAGAACCCATCTTTATGGGGGGACGTAATTTTTAACGAAATCGAAGAATGAATAAAGTGCTAAAATTGACAGTTGTATTCAGCATTGGGGTTACATTACTCCTTGGTTGTAAGCAATCATCTCCGCCGGCACGCTCAGTAAATACTGAAGTTTCTGGTCGCGTAGGGGATAGCATTCGGTTTGCTGGATTAGACTGGACCGTCAAAGTTCATGAGACTGGGCAATGGGGGCCTGGACCTAACTATTTCTCTGGCAATGAGCAAGATATCACAATTGATAGCAACGGATACTTACACATGAAAATTGTCAATCGGGATGGGAAGTGGTTTAGTACCGAGGTAGTTTCAGATAAAAACATGGGCTACGGAACGTACGTATTTACCATCGATGCTGATTTGGAAGATATTCCAGAGAATATAGTTCTCGGATTATTTACCTGGGACAACAACACATTTCAAAGTGACGCTAATTCTGAAATAGATATAGAAATTAGCAAATGGGGAGATACAACTGATTTGCGGACACTGCAATATGGGGTTCAGCCTATAAATTTTGGGGTTCTGTATCCAGAGCGTATGCACAGACCTGAATATCCATTGGGAAAACTAAAGGGTTTAACGACACACGGCTTTAGGTGGTCTGATTCCACAATAACATGGGCAAGCTATTCGGGCGATACTTATGGACAAGGGGAGTTGCTCGGTGAATGGCAGTTCGACACAAGCTTTCCAGCACGTGTAAAAGAAGAAGGTGGATCAAAATCAGTTCCAGTAATAATACCCGCTCCAGGTTCTGAAACCAATGCGCGTATAAATCTGTGGATTGCAACTTGGTATGCACTAGGTCCTGCAAACGGTAAAGAACAAGAAATAATAATAAGAGATTTCGATTATAGTCCGCTATAATCCTATTCGTAGTGCTTCTTCCAACAGTCGGTTTTTGTCTATTGCCACAACGCCAATTTGTTCACAAACTAAGCCTCCAGCTAGGTTGCTTAATTGAGCAACTTCTGTCCACGAAAGCTTGGATGCAGCAGCAACGGCAGCAACGCTAATAACAGAATCCCCAGCACCGCTAACGTCTACAATTTTGCGTTTATGGGCATCAATAAATTGAACCGTTCCATTTTCAAGTAAAGCGATACCCATTTCAGATAAAGTCAGTAAAACTTGCTCACTCTGCAGTTTCTGAGCTAGACTATGTATGGCTGATTCAATTTCAGTTTTGTTTGAAAGTGTGGATGTCAACTTTAAGCCGTCAATGATTTCTTTTCTGTTGGGTTTAAACAAAGTCACTCCTTTGTAGTCTAGAAAGTGGTCCATTTTTGGGTCAACCAAACTTGGTATACCAGCAGCTACGCAGAGTCGTATGGCACTGGTTATTAGTTTTTTAGTGAGAAACCCTTTGTTGTAATCTTGGAAAATAACGGCATCAATTCGAGATAAATTTGCTTTTATAAAATCGATGGCTTTTTTTTCAATATCAGTGCTTATTTCAGAGCAATCTTCTTGATCTACACGCAACAATTGTTTATCGTTTCCAATAACACGTGTCTTGATGGTGGTTGGGCGATTTAAGTCAATTATAACGCCTTCATTTTCGAGATCGACATCATTTAACCGAGATGACAACCATTCGCCTTCAGCGTCATTTCCACGAACGGAACAAACAATTGGGTTAGCCCCTAAAGCCATAATATTAAGCGCAACATTTGCAGCCCCACCCAAACGACGTTCACGTTTTTTAACAGAAACCACTGGCACAGGGGCTTCAGGACTAATCCTTGTTACCGCTCCAACGTAGTATTCATCCACCATAACGTCTCCGATAACCAAAACGTTCAGGTTTTTAAACCCTTCAAATGTTTCCTGTAATGTCGCCATTTAATTAGGCCAATTTAGCCAAAGAAGTTTTGACTTTGTTCATCGCTTCTCGAATATCTGATTCAGAAGCGGCATAACTTATGCGAATGCATTCTGGGTTTCCAAAAGAATCACCTCCTACAATGGATACATGTGCATCTTCCAATAGATAAAGACACAAGTCAGTTGAGTTGTTAATGGTTTTGCCATTAACTGATTTACCATAGTAAGCACTTACATCTGGGAAAACATAAAATGCGCCTGCAGGGAAATTTGGTAGGACGCCATCCATTTCTTCAAGACAATCATATATTATTTGTCGACGTTTTTCGAAAGTAGCACGCATTTGATTCGTATCGTCTAAACTCCCAGTCATTGCCGTAATCGCAGCGCGTTGCGCAATGGAGTTTGTTCCAGAAGTAAATTGACCTTGAAGCTTTTCAACTCCTTTCGCAATCCAAATAGGTGCTCCTAGATATCCAATTCTCCAACCAGTCATGGCGAATCCTTTGCTCAATCCGTTAACCGTTACAACACGGTCCTTTAGGTACCCGAGTGATCCAATACTTACATGTTTTTGCCCGTATTGAATGTGTTCATATATTTCATCGGAAATGACGATGATGTTTGGATAATCTTCTAATAATGCAGCTACATCTCTTAAAAACTTTTCTGAAAATACCGTCCCACTTGGGTTGCAAGGAGAACTAAATAAAACCATTTTTGTTTTAGGTGTTATTGCGTTTTTTAAATCTTCAAGGGTAAATGTATAGTCTGTCTCTAAAGATGAATTTATGATAACTGGCTTACCTCCAGCGAGCTTCACCATCTCTGGATAACTTACCCAATATGGAGCTGGTATAATGACTTCATCTCCGTCATTGATAACAGAAAATATGACGTTGGTAATTGAGTGTTTAGCGCCACCGCTAACTATTATCTGCTCAGGACTGTACTC
>JBLING010000248.1:0-4415 GCA_047639155.1 bacterium | reverse complement strand
GAGGGATCGTCTGAAAATATAGACACTAATGACAATTAAAATAATTATGCGACAAACAATGAAACGAAATCTGTTCTTAATAGGTTTTGCCCTTATATCAGTGATAGCAGTGGCGCAACCGTCTAACGTTGAATCCGTGAAAATGAGCTGGAATGCTTCACCAGACGAAGACAGGACTATCGAAGCACTTCATATGCGTATAGATGAAAACATAGTTGACATCGAAAAGGCAAAAGCCCATGTAAAAACCGCAAATAATTTCAAAATGTGGTATTATAGAGGCTATACGTATTTGAGATTACACAATGATGGGAGTGAGGCACAAAAACAACAACACCCAGATGCTTTGGAAATTGCCACAGCTTGTTTTTTCAAAAGTATAGACACTGATGTTAAAGGAAAGCTCATCGAATTGAGTAAAAAACAACTTGTCAATTGTGCAGTGGGCCATTACAACAATGGTGTTTCTGCGTTTAATGCGAAAGAATATGCGAAAGCGTTGGAGTCGTATGAGCAGGTTTTGAAGATATACCCTTACGACAGTGAGGAGTTTTTGACAAAAAAGGCTCAGATAAATAAGGAGACAATAGTACTGTATTCTGCGTATTCAGCTTCTGGTGCGGGCAATACAGTAAAGGCAAAAGAATTGATCCAACAATTAATCGATAATGCTTATGCTGATCCGCGTATTTACACCGAAATGGCTGATATTCTATTAAAGGAAAAGGATACAACTGCTGCATTACAGTATATCGCGCTAGGTCGCGAAATGTTTGAAAGCGACGCTGATTTAATGAAAGTAGAATTGACATTATTTATGCAACTCGGTAGGTCAGAAGAGCTTGTCACTAAACTAGACGCTGCAATTGAGTTGGAGCCAAATAATGCGGTATTACATTTTGCACGTGCTATTAATTATTACAACGTTGATAAACTTAAAGAGGCGGAAGCGAGTTACCTTAAAGTACTGGAGTTAGACCCAACTTACAATGATGCGTATTACAACTTAGGGGTTATTTATCTAGATTGGTGTGAGCCAATTGCCGATAAAATCGAGAAAGTAAGTTACGACGAAGGTTTAAAGTATGAAACTCAAATAGATTCATTATATGCGAAAGCAGCTAAACAATTTCAGTATGTAATGGGTAACGCGGAGTTCGACGATGCATCTAAAGTCGATTTGGCTAAAAACCTTAAGAAACTATACGGCCGTTTAAAGCAAAACGATAAGACAGGGACATACCAACCTTTGTATAATGAGATGAAAGCATTGATCAAGTCGATTGAAGGATAAGACATAAAAAGTACGGCTGTGGGAGACTGCGGCCTTATTTATCCTTATACAAGTTAACATAATATATATTATGTGCAAACAGTATTTAAAACAAAGTATTGCCATTTGCCAAATAACACAGTAATCTTGCAGCATGTTAAAAAGCTTCAGAGTTGTTGCCTTTCTTGAAGGCGTTTCATACATCTTATTGCTGTTTATTGCAACACCAATAAAATATTTTGGCGAAGACCCAACGTATGTAAAAATGCTCGGGATACCACATGGTTTACTTTTTATGGCATATGTTATAATGGCCCTGGTTTTGAGATCAGAAAAAAAATGGCCGAATCTTAAAACTGTAATTGTATTGCTTGCCTCTATTATACCATTCGGTACTTTTTACGTAGATCGCAAATATCTTAAGTAACCATTTGGCGCATTAGCGCCTTGGCTTGTTGGGTAATTAGGTGTTACGGATGAATCCTCTATTTATTGATGATTTCCCTTTAATTCAACATTCAGAACTCAACATTAAAAGCTTAGCGCATTAGCGCTTTATTGGTAGTTGGGAATGAATTCTCTATTTATTGATGATTGTCTTTCTGCACGTCCCTGATATAGGTTGACAGAAAAAAACAAGAGTCACTATGTCTCATTACAAGCACGAAAAATTAGAAAACGACGAGCATTTGCTGAAGATTATAAGCGCAAACTTATCAAAGATTTTGAAGGAGTACGATACAGCGTTTGTGAGTTGTGTTTGCTTCACGATTTAGCACCACAGACATTATATAACTGGATTTACCGATATTCACTGTTGTACAAAACAGGGTATCACGTCGTGGAAAAGAAAAACACATTACCTCTAAGGTTAAAGATTTAGAAAACCGGATCAAAGAATTAGAGCGGATGGTTGGTCAAAAGCAGATTATGGTTGATTATTGTGAAACGATGATTGATTTGGCGAAAGAAGAATTTGATATCGATATCAAAAAAAACTCCAACACCCCACTATCTGGCGACTCAAAGAAAAAACGATGAGTTACAGTATGAATGCAGTTTGCCGCCAATTGAACATCTCTAAACAAGCGGTTTATCAGAGACAGAAACGTCAACATACCCTAAACAGTAAGTGGTACGATGTACTTGGTAAAGTTGACGCTATTCGAACAAATCATACAGGTTGTGGGGTTGAAAAGATGTATCACATGCTTAAGCCAGACTTTATAGGCAGAGACAAGTTTATTGATACGTGTTTGGACTTTGGTTATAGAGTTAAACGAAATAAAAATTATCGAAAGACAACCAGAGCCTCAAAAGAGTATTATCCAAATTTGATTCAAGGTTTACAGATAACTGGACCCAATGAAGTATGGCAGTCTGATATTACCTACTTCCCAATACATGGAGAACATTATTTTGGTGTCTTCATAATAGATATTTACACCAAAAATATAGTAGGATACAACATCGCCAACCACATGCTAGCATTGGCCAACGTACAAGCGCTAAAACAAGCCTTAAGGCGCAACAAGTCTCCAACATACCATCACTCTGACAGTGGCAGTCAGTACGCTAGTAAAGTTTACACCAAACTTCTTGAAAAGAACAATGTCAAAATTAGTATGGGATTAATTGTTCAAGAGAACGCTTGTGCTGAACGCTTCCATAGAACCATAAAAGAAGAGTATTTAGATCACTGGAAACCGCAGACTTATACAGGGCTAAAGTCTTGTGTAAACAAGGCCGTTAGAAACTATAACAACACTAGACCTCATAACAACATTCATCGTAAGACTCCTATCAACTTTGAAAGAGAATGGGAATCTTCTGATAATAATCCAATCTTAACTGTTTTTGAATATCAATAAGTAAAAACTGGTCAACGCTATTTAGAGATATACATCAATTCAACATTAAACATTCAAAATTAAATATCACTCCTTCGGTCCACCCAATTCCAGTGCCTGTATGTTTCCAATGGCGTTTCCGGCAATTCCTTTTATTGAGCCGTACATGCCAATAGTGTTGTTAACGACGCGCTCGATTTGTTTCTCTCTTGACTTCCAAATACGTTGCATAGAGCGTTTTTCGGAATCCAAATCCACCTGCATCATCGTAAATCCGTCTACAATACCTTCAATCTGAAGTTTAAACTCGTTACTCGTTAAAAAGTCATACAGCATTCCCATTTTATCCCCTTTATTGGCCTGGGTTTCTACGCTTGTGTCAAGCATAACAATGGTTTGCCGAAGCACCTTGCTCAGTCCTTTAAATTCTTCAAAATTGCATATCCAGATACCGTCTTTTAACCCCAATCGATCCATATCCGAAGGCATAACCTCAGTAACCAAAACGCCAATATTTGCATTACGGTCACGGATGTCGTCCTTAAATTTCTCTATCCATGTAGGTTGAAAGTCCTTAGTACGCTTGCTTTCGTAATAGATTTTGCCGCAGTTTTGCCGTAAACGTGTGTTGACAATCTGCATACAATCTCCACCCCTGGCTCCTTTTTTGATTTCATCTATTGTGTCTAATGGAAACTCAGACATCAACCATTCCTCTATCGCCAATTCTTGAACCTCACCTTGCAATTGCATAGAGCCTTGCTCCTGCTTACGTTTCATGTCGTCCGTAAGCTTTTTCTGATCTTCTAATTGCTTTGTAACCTCTCTTAATTTGAGCTCATTTTTTTCTTGCTCTAGTTTCTGAATCTTTATTCGCTCCTCTCCTAGTTGAGAACTAAGTTTTTGCTGTAGCTCAACCTCCAACAAGTCTCTAATTTCGGTCTTTTCTCTTTTAAGTTTTTCAATTTCTGCTTTGGTCCGGTTTAATTCCTTAACCTGGTTGGTTTTTTCGTCTAACTCTTTCTCAATAACCGCAATACGTTCAGATTGCTCTTCATCTATTTTAGCTTTTATTTTTACTTCTTGTCGCTTAGATTCTTCTTTGAGTTTCAACTCCAATCGCTCTTGGAACATTTGATTTTCTCTACGTCTATTTTCTTCGAAAGCGTCTTTTTGCATCTGTAATGCTTCCTTTTCCTCGTTGATTCGCTGAGTGTCTCGCTTTTTCTGTGCTTCATACTTGGATTTCTATCCTTCCTCCAACTGGTGCGCTAGTAAAGTATTGACATCAA
>JBLING010000247.1:0-4433 GCA_047639155.1 bacterium | reverse complement strand
ATAAGTTTCCCGATTATTGACAAAAATGAAAATAAGTATTTCAATTGGTACTATTACCCTGATTCAACAACTGCAGTTACCGACTTTAAGTTTTTAGGATTTGCAGCAACCGATGTACGAAAAGATTTTGCATTTTTAACGTATGAAGAAGACGCTGCTGGTATTTGAAAATACTGCCTTTATTCACAAGACAGAGGCTATTATTTAAAGAAGGAAACCTTAAACATACCACCTGAATTTCACATTAAAGGGGATTGCCAATTGCATAAAGTAACTCCGGACCATCTAGTGTTTTAAGCCAACGGAGATAATCAGTTCACGAAAATCGTGTACAACCGCAAATTGAAAACCTACTGGGCAAATGCACTCTTTTCATTAGATTTATATAAGACAAAAACCACTGGCTGGCAAGGAAATATGGTTTAAGCTGCAACGAATGACTATATCGTTTTGTCATCACACAGCTACGTCGTTTTATGGTACAACAACACAATATATAGGGTAGCTGGTTCTGGTATAATTGGAACTAAAAGTAACAATTGCGATGCAACAACCGAGTTTCAATTTATTCAAGCGATGTATGTTAAGGATAATAAGCTGCTGCTTTATGATGAGACGGTAAGTAAAAAGAAAGACAGGCATGTTGTATTTACGTGGGAAATTGATTTTGAATTACCTGACCAACCTTAGTTTCGGTTGAAATTAAATTTCATTCCTAAACTTATAAATGAGTTTCTGATATTACTAGGTCGGCTTTGCTGTGCATTTTTTTTACTAGGCATCATAACCAATCCATCTGAATAACTAGCGCTTAACCATAAGTCAAGGTGATCAAATTGGTAGGCCCTTATCTCGTAATAAAAGGTTGGATAAAATGACATTGCACGATCCTTAAGTCCTATATCTTTTGCTGAGTAGAAAGCAACCAAAGATTCAACGTAAGAACCACTATTGTAGTCATAATATGGGTTGGCATACATAAAGTACTGACTACGCATCACCACATTTATATTTAACCCAAGTCCGAAACGATGTGCAGACTGCATCTTTTTTAAATTTTGCTCAATGAAGTATGTGGCTTCAAACGATATATTATTATATACAAATTCTATGTCCCCTTGACTAAAACCAGTAGCCGAAACAAAACCACTATTGCTATCTATCTGGTCAGAAAACCTAAGTCTGCTAAAATCCTCGTAAGCAACATTGAAATTGTATAGGTTAACGCCTAAATGTAATCGCCCGGTTTGGTTCAACCAACGGTAGACACCAAACTCGATCATATATTGAAATCTATTTGGTACAGGAAGTTCTTTAGAATTCAATTCATATGTTGCATAATCTTCAACTGGAAGTGCTGGAAATTGGTCGTAATAGGTACGGCTGTAATTCCAAATCTGTTGGTCTGCTTCGTGGATTGTGATATTTTGACTTAAACCAGCATACGGCATCCATTTCGTTTTCATTTTGGTTTGGGCCTTGGTAGTGAAGACGATCAAAACAAAAATGAAAAGTATAAATATGGTTAATGGTTGCCGCATTTATCAAAAATAACAATTCTTCATTTCCCCCACCTCCCTAAGTTCAGTTTAATATGCATGATATCTCTAGACGACGTGTCTACAAAATACTCAATGGTCTTTATGGTGGATATTGAAGGTGTCCCCAAATACTTTGCCCAAAACGAAACGATATACAAATCGTGATGCTGGTCCACAAGTCGCTTAAAAGAAGTCGTATCTTCCACCATGCTTGACAAATCCTGCAAATTTAGAGTTGTATCGACATCTTTTAGAAACGTATTAAACAAGCGGTCGTCCTTCAGAAAATCATCAATAAACCCAAAGCAAATTGACCAGTTATAATCCGAATTTCCCAAACTATCAAAGCTTCTAACTTGTAGTGGTCTCGCATAAACCGTGTCATGATTGAATAGTGGAAACTCTGTCGTCCAAAATCGATCTGCCGATTGGCCTCGTAGGTTAAACATATTAGACGTATCTACGTTATTTTTAAGAAGATACTGAACCTGCTTTTGTTGCTTTTCATTTGACGGCCTCCCTGTTTTGTACTTCATTTTCATGTAAATACTGCATGAGGTTAAACAAATAGGGACTAATACGAGTAGGTGTTTGAGTCTCATATGGTGGAAACGGGTGAGGGTCTATTTAGTTACCAATTTTATAAATCCCAAAAAAGAAAATAGCAATGCTAAAGTGATTTATAGAGTGGCTTTTTTTATAGCCAAAAGATACATAAAAGTTATTTATTTACTGCAGGCTCTTCATGAGGTTCATCATGTGCGACATCAGTTGACTTAGGATTCGTCTTTTTCGAATAAATATACAACGCAACACCACCTAACATCATCCCAACCGATATAAGCTCAGCTTGTGTGATTTCCATCCCTGCAATTTTATACACTGCATTGACACGGATTTTTTCTATCCAAAATCTTTCGAATCCTGCCAAGAATAGGTAGATACTAAACAATACGCCAGGAACTGAAATCTTCTTCCGGATAGACCACAAAACAAAAAACAACCCTATGCACATTACTGCCTCATAAAAAGGCGTTGGCCACACAGGCCAAATAAGCTCTGGTATTTGGCCAGGAGGACAACCAATATGTGCTTCCGCATCACAAATGCCTGCAACGTTATTTGGATACGTATACGCCCACATCCAATCCGGAAGAAACCCAGGTTTTGCTAAATCATTCACGCGACCCCAATCACCGTCTCCAGACATATGACAGCCAATTCGGCCAAAACCATACGACAACATCATACCTGGTCCACCTACATCCAGCATATGTTTCCATCCAATTTTATACTTTTTAGCATACAATAAAACAGCCGCACCGCCGCAAATCAATCCTCCATAAAAAGTCAACCCGCTAAACGGATCTAAGAAAGCATTTAATGGATTATCGATAAACTCATCCCAATGCTCCATATGGTCAAAAATCTTTGCCCCAAGCAAACCGGCTATGGCCGCAACTAACGTTATCCCACCCATTCGTTGATACGGATGTATAACTATGTCTTTTAATATTGGTTTTGGGTATTCTTTCCCAGCCTTCTTGGCATCATAGAACTTCAGTCCAATAGCAACAATAGCGCCTGCAATACCTAAAATTATTGACCCTTCGTTACTTAGAATGTGGCTCTGTGGATCATCAAAGAAACTTTTAGCGTTGCCAAATAAATACAAGAATTTCCAACCAAACACAAAACCCATTAGTCCGTTTGATATGTAATCAACAGCAGATGGCATAACGCCATACCATTGTTTTGCTGGTATTCCTTCCAATAATCCTTGTGCTTCCTTACGCTTAAGTTCTAAGCGCATCACGTAATTGGCTAACAAGAAAGCGATGGCGACAAAAAACCCAAAAGTATTCACAAAGACGAGCCCATAAATCTCAACCCCAAACAGGTCTTTGAAAAAATGATAAAAATTTGGAAACATAGATTTCTAATTCGTTGCGAAATAGCTTAAAAAATGTGGATATTGCTAATGACTTTGGAATAATGTCGATGGAAGTCTGAATCGGTTAGTTAAACAATTATGGTTTATCTCCCTCCATCAACTGTACTGCAATCCTGCAGTAAGCACTATCGGTTTTCGGTTAAAGTAAATGACTACTTTGGTCTTCTAAAACCACATACAATCACCAAAACTAGCCAAATCAAATTCGGTAAGAAGAGAACTAACACCCAATAATCTATAGGGTCATCTATGAGGGTTTCGGAATCACAAAGCCGTATTGGTGTTTTATGCGCAACCCCGTTTCCCAGATGCGGTAATATTTCTTTGCCATCGGACACAAGACAGGTTAATGTACATAAGCCTGTACTATAATGTGGATTCCTTTGATGAGGCAATGTAGTCTTCCAGCCGAATACAATATATGTCGAATCTAATACGAAATGATAATCTATGCTTAACCCTTCTAATGCTACTGAAAGTCGCCAAATGTTAGTATCTAAACCAAACCAAGATTCATGTATATTAAAAACTACCTGTCGACAAAATTGGCCTATATAATCTTGATTCATGGTATCGTCTACAATCGCTATAACAGTACCTCTAAATATTGTGCTTCTGTCAGATTTGGATTCTAGTATTTGAGCTTCGATAGGCAAATGACTCTTAAAACAGCATGATACCACAGTACTTTGAAACAAGCACAGTATTAGAATAATCAAACCATATCGCATAGAATAATAACCTCACAATTTCAGAAAATAGTATGGACAGTTGCGATAAATACTGAGTATAGTAAAACTATAGCGTTTAGCTCAAACCAATGGACTTGAAATTTTAGAAAAAAAGGTCTAATACCGTCTTCTTTAAGATTAAGAACGTATTCAAATCAAAAGTTACAGAAGCTGGAAAACCAGTAAGTAAAGTAAACTAGGCAATTG
>JBLING010000246.1:0-4437 GCA_047639155.1 bacterium | reverse complement strand
GCCGATTCAACACACTTGAAGCAGTTGTAAACCACTACAATGGAGGATTAAAAGCATCAACCACACTTGACCTTGCTTTAGAGCAAACACGTGGCACAGGATTACGATTGACCGACCAAGATAAAAAAGACCTTGTTGCCTTCCTTAAAACTCTAACAGATAAAAAATTAACAAACGACACGCGATACGCGTCACCTTTTTAAAATACATTTATGAAAAAAATAATCACAATACTGACTGTTGTTGCATTTACAGCGGTCTCAGGTTTTACAAAAACCAACGAAGTCATTCCATCAACACAAAAAGTAATGCATACAGAAACCGATTCTTTTATAGTTTCAGGTAATTGTGGTATGTGCAAAAAGACAATTGAGACTTCCGTAAAAGATACCGACGGTGTCATTTCTGCAGCGTGGAATGTTGATAGCAAAATGTTTACCGTAAATTACAATCCACATACGATTTCGTTAACCCAAATCAAACAAAAAATTGCTGATTCTGGTTACGATACGGATACAATAAAAGCGAAAGAAGCAACGTACAACGGCTTACCAGGTTGTTGTCAGTACGAACGTAAATAAATGAAGAACCTCTCCCCTTTTCTATTCTTTTTCCTGTTGAGCATAAACATAATGGCTCAAACTCCTGCCAACTTTGTTTTTACGGATACGGAAGGACTGAAATGGAATTTATATGAAGAATTAGGAAAGGGGAAAACGGTTATTCTCGATTTCTTTTTTGTCGACTGCAAACCATGCCAACGGTTTACACCAATGATTCAAAGTATTTACGAAGAACATGGTGAAGATACTGGTGCAGTTCTGGTTTTTGGCATTAGTGACCGAGATGATAATCAAGCGGTTAAGGCGTTCGAAGCTGTTTATGGCGTCACCTACCCATCCTGTGGTTATGAAGGTGGAGGAGATACGATTACAGATTATTTTAGGCTGAACAATACATTTTTGGGGTGGCCTACATATGCTATTGTTTGTCCAGATACCTCCATGTATTGGAATTTAGAGAAATCGGATAGTTTTCCCTCAATTCGGGATAGCTTAAAACAATGTCCGGAACCTGTATTAAGCATCCATGGACCTAAGCTTCTCGAATCTAATATGCGCATTTGGTACAACACGAGTTCCCATACACTTGGGGTTTTAAACCTAACCGATGAACCTATCGAATCGATACAAATCTTTGACAACCAGGGGCGACTTGTACAGAGTTTAGCTGTTCTTAATTCAAATGAAATTGGGATAGACCCGATTTCTAAAGGTATGTACTTTGTCGAAATCAACACTAAAACAAAACAAGTGATTCAAAAATTGCTTAAAACAATTAATTAAAAATGAAATATTTACTCATCATTCTTTACTTTCTACCTTTTATATCTCAAGCACAAAGTGTTAAATGGGATGACCCGATCGTTGTGAACGACAACAATACAATTGGGAATACACGGCCAAAAGTTGCTGTCACAAAAGATGGCAATCCATTGGTAATGTGGGGAAAAGCGACCAATCAAGGGGTTTATGTATCAAAGCTGAACAACGGAAGTTTTACAAGTCCATTAAAAGTTACTCCCGATGGCATAAACGCTTTTGTACAGTCATGGGCTGGCCCAGGGTTAGATGCCCGAGGGGATACTGCTTATGTTACATTTAAATCACAACCAGAAAGTAGCGGGTTTGTGTATGTTGTTCGTTCAACGGATGGTGGAAAAACTTTCGGGGACACGATTCGAGTTTCCGACAACAACTGGTCACGTTTTCCAGAGGTTGCGATTTTACCTAACGGAAATCCGGTAGTGACTTTCATGGATTTTGACAAAGATTTCCATGACCCTAGATACGTTGTTGCTGCTTCAAGCGATGGCGGAAAATCTTTCGGCAATACAGTGAATGCAAGCGGAAAAGCACCTGGTGAAGCCTGTGATTGTTGTCCAGGATTTATTATGGCAGATCAAAAGAGAATCACCATTTTGTTTCGAAACAACGACAATGATTTACGGGACATTTGGGCCAGTATTTCAACAGACGGTGGCAAAACATTTGAGCTGGCTAAAGACATCGACAACAACAATTGGATGATTGGGGCTTGTCCCTCCACTGGGCCTGAGGCGATAACGGTTGGAGACAGCTTGATCTCTGTTTGGATGAGTGGTGCAACTGGCCGCTCAGTTGTTAATGTAGGCACGGCTAATATTACCGATCTAAACGTTGGAATAAATGCAGTAGTCACACCGGATGTTGCAAACGCTATTCAAAATTATCCAAAAATTGCTGGAGATCAATCTGTTTTAGCAGTGACTTGGCAAGAGGTAGCGCAAAGCTCTCGTAACGTTATGTTTGGAATGTCAATCACAGGCGCAAGTGGACTCCAAAAATTCACACCAATTCAGGTAAACGTAAACAGTCAAGGAGTACAACAAAATCCAGATATTGCCTATGATGGTGATTATGTGCACTTGGTATGGCAAGATATAACGGCTAAAAAACTAATGTATCGACGCGGAAAAATTAGCACGGTTGCTGGATTTGAATCTTTGTCTAAGGCGTCTTTAAACGCAACTATTTACCCGAATCCTGCAACAAATGTTCTCACAATTAACATAAGTGATCAATCAATTCTGAACAGTAAAATTCAGCTTAATAATGTTTTAGGTCAAACGGTATTATCCACTACACTAAGTAACAATACAAATAATCACATTCCAGTTGGGCATTTGACCCCAGGTGTGTACACCTTACAACTGAGCAATCAAAATTCTACTTTAATTGAAAAAATCGAAATCCAATAATATTATATTAAAGGGGCATTGGTTAATATCTGCTTCATTTATTATCTTATTTAATAATGTTGTTTCTGCCCAAAACAAGCTATTGATACCCGACACATTAAGTGGTCAAAAAATTAGTTTAGTATTAAATGAGGGAAGTCATTCCTTTTATTCAGGAACGCAAACCAACACCATGGGCGCTAATGGAAACATCTTGGGTCCGACTTTATTGCTAAATGCCGGAGATTTTGTGGATTTTTCAGTAGAGAACAAATTAAAAGACACAACAACAAGTCATTGGCACGGGCTCCATGTGGCTGCAAAAAACGACGGTGGACCCACACTTATATTTTACCAAATACCATTTGGAAACCAAGTTTTAAGATTTTAGACCATGCTACCACCTATTGGTATCACCCACACTTACACGAAAAAACCGACCTGCACGTATCTAAAGGTATCGCAGGACTAATGCCGGTTCGTGATTAAAAACAAGCTGTGTTGGCACTCCCAAGGGCTTAAGGCGTTGACGAGTTCCCTTTGGTTATTCAAACGAAAAATTTTGATGCGAACAAACAGATTGTTCATCATTCTAATAACGATGATGTTATCATGGTTAATGCCACACTTGATCCTTATTTGGACGTACGCGCTCAAGTAACGCGATACCGCATATTAAATGGCTCATCGCAACGCGTATTTAATCTAGGACTTACAGGTGGGCATACGACGTATCAAATCGCTAGTGACGGTGGGTGTTTGGTTAAACCAGTATCTATCACAAGGCTCTGGCTAGCACCAGGAGAAAGGGCTGGAATCCCAATAAACTTTTCAGAAGATCAGGGTAAAACAATATCGTTAATGAGTTACGCGTCTGGACTGCAAAACGGCATTTATGGTGCGACAAATCCTGGAATGGGCCCTGGTATGACGATGACAAATTACAATCCAAATGCGCTAAATGGCGCCGACTTTAAAATAATGAATTTCAAAATCGGATCTCCCAATTCGAGCGCAATTACGTCAATCCCATCATCCCTAATCACAAACAACTCTATACCGGTTGGATCTGCCAATATCACACGAAACCTTACCCTAAACCCTGAGTTTATTGGCATGAATCAATTGAATGGCAATTTTCAGATCAATAACACTTCGTTTGACATGGGAGTAATAAACTATAGAATACCACTGAACAACATAGAAATTTGGTCAATACGCAACTTGACAGGCATTGCACATCCATTTCACATACATGATATGCAATTCCAAATCATCGATCGTAACGGCACCGCAGTTTCGACGCAAGAGTCAGGGCGCAAAGATGTTGTACTGATTAAACCTCAAGAGACGGTTCGTTTTATTACACAGTTTCTTGACTTCGCGGATACTACAACTCCATATATGTTTCATTGCCATATGTTGAAACATGAAGATGAAGGAATGATGGGGCAATTTGTTGTTTACGACACGTCTGGTCACAATACTGTAGACAATAAAACGCAAACAAGCTCAATTAGAGTCTATCCAAATCCTGCAAAAGGGTCAATCAATATTCGTACTGCGGAGAACCAAGAATTACAATCATACGCGATGTATTCAAGTTCTGGTGCTATTGTTAAACAAGGCACTTTTAATGCCAACACAAGGCTATACAA
>JBLING010000245.1:0-4446 GCA_047639155.1 bacterium | reverse complement strand
GAATGACCGAAAATAATTGCCTTGAATGAAAAACTGGCCATCGCGATATTTATAACTTACTCCAAGACCACCCGTTAATCCGATGTCAATTTTAGTCCTTCGATCCATGGAACTTACATTCTCTAGAGCATAGTCTTCACCAGTTGGGATATGTTTGGCGAAGAAACTGTTATTGCCAAATAATAATAGGCCACCGTATCCGCCGACTTGAACAAACGGTTTCAATTTTGATTTTGAGTTATATGTATATCGTCCTGTTAAAGGGATATTTAAATAGGTTAATTTCTCATTCATCTGAAATGACCAATTATTATTGGAATGGTCTAAATCCACCGCCTTTCTGGTAACAATAACTGACGCATGTAATGCATATGATTTGTTGAATTGATATAACGTAGAAAGGCCCACTTGGAATTTGCTTAAACCTGTATAGACCTTTTTCTGATCTGAATCCACCATATAGGCATTGGATATAGTGGGAAGGGTTTGATTGGTACCTAATGAAAAACCAAAACCAAGACTTAGCTTAGGAATAACCGTTATTTCATTCAGCAGTTTTACAAAGTCACTTGGATCCTGTAACGTACTTGGTTTATACCCAGGATCAATTTCCATAAACTTAACGGCTGCTATTTTAGCCAGTTCATTGTCTTTGTTTGCCAGATGTGCCATAGCTAAGAGCCGTAGGCTTTTCCAACGTTCAGTCTCGTCTATAGCCGAATCAGAACAAGGAGAAATCAGTTCAATAACTTCGTTGAAACGCCCAAGGTCATACAAGGCCGCGGCTTCCACAATTTTGTCGTTACAGTCTTGCGCCTTTGACGTAGTTACGCTGAGAAAAGAAATTGAGACAACCAAAGACAACTTGAGCCATTTGTGCGGGCTACAAGATCCAAAGTGTATTAAGTTTTTCAGTTTCATATTGTTGGTACAGTTTTCGAATAAGCAATATCATTTCCTATGTAAATGCTCCACTCTTCTTTGGAGAGGTTTCGTTTTAAATGCTGTTCGAGGTATTTGATAATTTCATTTTGATCAATTGGGAATTTGCGAATAGACTTGTCTTTCCCTCCGGAGGTTAAAGTATGACCATTTGAAGTAAAAGCGATGTCCAATACCCAATCCGAATTTTCAGTAAACACCATTGGTGGCATGTTTAAATCAGTTGTTTCGTATAGTCGCACCTTACGATCGAGGCATGCCGTGGCCAAGAGTGGCTTTTTGGGGTGGAAACTGACTTGTGAAATTCCACTACCCGGCGTGTGGCCTGAAACCGATTCTAAGCAGTTTGGGTCGTTTACATGTACGAGTCCGCAATATCCATCTCGCGTACCGAAAGCAACATAGGTCCGCGCTTTATTGGTGCTTATTGCTGTTATCTCACCTTTGTGTGGATCTAGAAATTCAACGACACCGTCTGAAGTTTTTAAATCAATTTTGTACACTTTCCCATCGTTTCCGCCAAGAAATATAAAATCCAATTCCGCTAAGAAACACATGGCTAACGGTCTGAAATTTAATTCGATTGTTTTTTCAACTTGTTGAGTTTCGAGATTTAATATTTTAATTGTGCTATCCAACGAAGCGGATAATATTTTTCCAGTGCCCCACTGTAATGCAATGATCTCTTTGCTGTGTACATGTTTAAATTGTTTGACAGGAGCCTTGACATCTTTTCTTTGATAAATGAGTACATCATTATTGTAGTTGGACAGCGCTAAGAAATTTCCGCTTTTATCGTAGTATACGTTGTCAAGAATACTAGAAAGTGGAGGTGATTTAAGGTAACCCGGTACGATTTTATCATAGGAAACAATTACATGTCCATCATTTCCTGCGCTTGCCAGTTCATCATTTTGATTGTATGCAATGGCGTTCACGTAGTCATTGTGGTACGTCATTAAATAATCGGACGGCTTCTGATAGGCTCGATTTGCTGCAAACAATGCGCCAAGAATTTCCATATCTTCAGTTTTGCCACCATACTGATTATTCCACTTATAGGCTTGAATTGCCAATAGTGCTTTAAGGTCTCTGTCGTCAGTAGAGGCCGATGTCATTTTGGATTTTATCGCCAAATTTTGCGACAAAGCCAGCAGTCTTAATCGGGTTGCGTTTTGTTCGGAGATAATAGATATCTGTCTGAGGCTATCTGCAATGTTTTTTTGCCGTTCGGCAATCAATCGATCGTAGTCGGCTTGACTTTTTGCTTCCAAAGCGATTTGAGACTCTTGCTCAGCAAAGGTCTTTTGTTTTTTTGCCTCTAAAGCGCTTATCAGGGCCAACCGCTTCTGGTTCTCTGCTTCTTTTTGCTGTCTTTGTGCTTCTTCTTCCTGTTGCTTCGCAATCGCATAATTTGCCTCAGCTTCACCCTTGTGTTTGTCTGCAAGGTTCCGTTCTTCTATAGCACTTTGAGCGTACATGTCAGAACTATTTCGTTCTTTAATTGCCCAAATTGATAATGCACTAAGCATTATTAGGATTACAAATACAGACACATTTCTAAACCGTCTTTTTCTTAATTTATCGGCAAGTATGAACTGTTTTTCTTGCTTACTTGCGTTTATAAATCTCGTGGATGAGTCGAATGAGTCATTGTATTGACTCGCCCAAACATTGTTGGGCTTGTATGTTTTTAACCAATCCAGAGCGATCTGTAAATCAGGATCTCGCCAAAGTCCTGCCCTCTCCAATTCATAACCCTTCGCGCTATCTGTAATCCTTGCGTATAGAATGGATGATTCAGCTTCTTCATCTACCCAGTCTCGTAAACGATTCCAAACCCGCATGAGACTTTCATGAGAGATGTCTAAAATGCTATCCCCCGTCAGTTCTACGGAATGAGGAGGCATTAAAAAACCTCTTTCCTGTCGCCTAAAATGTTCGACGACGTCTATAACTTCTTGTGGTGTAGAATCACAAATTTGTGCAATTTTTTTAACGGAAGTTGGTCTTCGCACCCCACGATTATCACTGCCTTTTACGGTTATTGTTTGGAATAAGAGCTTTGCTATTCTACGTTGATCATCGGAGTTAAGTTCGGCATACGCTTCTTCGGCATGATTGGATAAAGCGTTCTTCATTCCACCGGATGCAGTGTAATGCGGCATATCTAGGGGCAAACCCACAGCTGTTTCTTTTTCCCAAACCTCCCAAGTCCGCATTAGTAGGTGTTGAAGAATTGGTAGTTGGTCCGGATTGTTGTCAACTTCATTCAATAACTGTTGACTCAATCTTGGAGATATCGTCGCATCAGCTTGTTCTATCGGCCCTGTAAAACTTGATTTTAGCTCTTCTGGTCGCATTCTCGGAACTAAAAACTGCCCATCGTTAATGGCTTCAGGCAGACCCATAAATTGTGCTGCGTCTCCAAGAAAATCGGAGCGGAGCGTTATCATAACATATATTGGAACGTCTTTTTGTTCTGCAGCGGCTAGGATTAACTGCACAAAATGATTCGCATCGTCAAAAGACTTCTCGTCTTTTTCCAACGAGTTGAATCTAAACAGTTCTTCAAACTGGTCGATTAATATTAATAGTCTTGTGTCTTTAGCCAATTTAGTTCTGACCGTTTGTACAAGTCCTAAGGCACTTTTGTTGAGCAACTGTAAAACTGGATCGATGGCCGTATTGGTTGAACCACTCTCGGAATCACTAAAGCTGGTAAGTGCTTTTGCAAGCTCATTGATTGGGGTATTGCCTGGTCTTAATGCGCAAATTTCCCACTTCTGATCTGAGTTCTGTAATTGTGGGAGAACACCTGCCTTTACCAATGAAGATTTGCCACTTCCTGAATTACCAACCACCGATACAAAACGGTACATTTCAAGCTTCCTTAAAATCTCGGAAGTATGTGCCTCTCGGCCAAAGAAAAGATGGGATTCATTTGCTTCGAAAGGACGAAGACCGGGAAAAGGATTTAATTTTGACGACACCTAAACTACTTTGCTTGTTTTGGCTAATTTAGTGCTTATTATTAATTTATTACAATAAAATGAATATTTGGATAGTCGTTTCTTCCTTATCAATTCTTGCTGCGATTGTGTTGTTTACACAGTACGCCCTACTTAGAAAAAAGATAAAAGAAGTCCATGCGAAGGTTGTTTTTGCATTGGAGGGCCCAAGAAACATGCTCATCACGTATTCAGGTGGTGGATATTTGGGTAAGCTGGTAGATAACTTCAATATTCTTTCAAAAAAATGTTTGGCCTTGCTGGATCAGAATGCAACGCTGGATGATCACAAAAAGGAAACAGAGAAGTTAAGTGTTAAAGTTGTCGAATTTGAAAAATCGATGAACCAAACAACGATGTTTACAGAGATTGGAAAGAAGATTACAGCAAATTTGAATATTAAGGAAATCGTAAAAAACGTATTCAATTATATCAAATCTTCGATGAACGTGGATGAAATGCAGGTTATGTTTATCAAAGCCGGTAAACCAAT
>JBLING010000244.1:0-4458 GCA_047639155.1 bacterium | reverse complement strand
TTCAACTACAGTGCGAAGCAGAGCTATGGCCTTCAATCTTGCAGTGATTGACGTTTTCAAATATCACATGTCAATTATCAATTAAAATTCCCGCAAAATTCAACTGATTCTTTCTTCTGATGGAGTAGTTCCGAAAAACCTACTCTACCCAACCAAATTTCAAGAGCCGTTGCGTAGGAATCATGATTATATTAATTAAATTTGGTTAACGCAAACTAGTTTTTACGCAATGGACAACTCTGGTACTTTTCCTTTACTCCTATTATTGGTCATTGGCTTTATCTGGCTACTTCCCTTTTTTTCTATCATGTTGTCTGGTAAAACAAGGGGCGGAGAGAAGCTAGCTTGGATTCTTGCCGTCATATTCATCTCTTGGTTTGCATGGATATTCTATCTGCTACTTGCTCCCTTGAAAAAGAAGTGAGTAACACCTCGTTATTCCACCATCCATCAAAAGATTCTTCGCAATCTCCTAACGTCACATGCTCTGAATGACGTACTATTCAACGACATTGAAGCTGAGCGAGGCCATCAATCTTGCAGTGATTGAATTATTAATTGTTAATTTTTAATGTTGAATTGATTTTTGCACAAGTCGACAGATTCTTCGTAATCACCTAAGGTCGATTGCTCTGAATGACGTGCTATTCAACTACAGTGCGAAGCAGAGCTATGGCCTTCAATCTTGCAGTGATTGACGTTTTCAAATATCACATGTCAATTATCAATTAAAATTCCCGCAAAATTCCACAGTTTCTTCGCAATCTCCTAGCGTCACATGCTCTGAATGACGTACTAGATGTAATATGCAATCAACAATCCGAAATCTCCAATCTAAAACCGTGCATGTGCACAACCTGTACAAAAGTCATATCACGTTCTGACGCCCGCCAAAAAAGGTAGCATACCTTTGTACAAACATTAGCACAGTGAAGTCGATCAAAACCGCATTAATCTCCGTTTTTTATAAAAATGGTATTGATGCACTAGCGCAGTATTTACACCAAAACGGAACCACAATCTTAAGTACCGGAGGTACCCAAAAGTATCTCGAAGCGCTCGGCATTCCTGTTGTGCCAGTGGAAGAAATAACGTCGTACCCAAGCATATTGGGCGGTCGCGTTAAGACTTTGCATCCTGCTGTGTTTGGTGGCATCTTGAACCGTGGTGACAACCCACAAGATCAGGAACAACTGAAGGAATACAACATCCAAAACATAGATTTAATCTGGGTAGACCTATACCCGTTTGAAGAAACTGTTGCCAGCACCGATGACGAACAAACAATCATCGAGAAAATTGACATAGGTGGTGTTTCACTAATTCGCGCTGCAGCTAAAAACTACAAAGACAAACTGATCTTAAGCGATAAGAGTCAGCCTGAAGATTTACTCGCCCATTTAAAAGCAAACGATGGTAGCTCTAGTTTAGCATACCGAAAACAACTGGCACTGGAGGCGTTTACAACAACAACCATTTACGACAGACATATATCCAACTACTTTGCAGGTAACGTGAGCAAGACTTTACGGTACGGCGAAAACCCACACCAAAATGCCAAATTTGTTGGGGATTTAGACAGCGTGTTTACACAAATACACGGCAAGGCTTTATCGTACAACAACCTGTTGGACATTGATGCAGCCATTTCTCTAATTTCAGATTTTAAGTCGGAACCAAAACCTGTATTTGGTGTAATGAAACACAACAATGCCTGTGGTTTCGCAATTCGCGATACTGTTACGGAAGCCTACGAAGATGCATTGGCAGGTGACCCAACAAGTGCTTTTGGTGGTGTGTTGGTTACGTTGTCGAACATCGACAAGTCGGTGGCAGAAAAAATGAATTCGCTTTTCTTCGAAGTATTGGTAGCACCAAGCTTTGATCAAGAAGCATTAGATATCTTACAAACGAAAAAGAATAGAATACTATTGAAGTTGAATGACTTTGAATGGAAACAAACCAATGTCCGATCAGCGCTTAACGGCAAATTGGTGCAGGATCGCGACAGTGTTGTGGTGCCAACATCAGACTACAAAATAGCGACCAAAAAGCAGCCAACCGACCAAGAAATCGCAGATTTACGTTTTGCCAATATCTTGTGTAAACACACCAAGAGTAACGCCATCGTTTTAACAAAAAACAATCAGTTGTTGGCGAGTGGCACCGGACAAACATCGCGTATTGATGCGTTGAACCAAGCCATTGAAAAAGCACGCAAATTCAACTTTGATTTGGAAGGATGTGTGATGGCAAGTGATGCCTTTTTCCCTTTCCCAGATTGTGTAGAAATTGCAGACAACGCTGGTATAACTGCAGTCATCCAACCTGGCGGAAGTATTAAAGACCAATTGTCGGTTGACTATTGCGATGCAAACGGACTTGCAATGGTGATAACCGGTCACAGACACTTCAAACATTAATCGTCTCACAGACAGCAGTTTCCGTCAAATGAGGAGGCCACTTTTTATAGGGAGATAAATTACCATTTCACGCTATATTCAACTAATATTGCAGAATTGTACTTTAAAGAGTATAATAAACACTAATAATTCAGCTTTTAAATCTATAAATGGGCATCTTTAATTTCCTCACCCAAGAGATTGCAATTGACCTTGGAACGGCCAATACGCTAATCATTCACAAAGACAAAGTAGTCGTGAATGAACCCTCGATTATTGCGATGAAACGCAGTACGGGTGAAATCATTGCAATTGGCAAAACTGCTCAAATGATGCATGGGAAAACCCATGAAGATATTAAGACGATTCGTCCGTTGAAAGATGGGGTAATCGCAGATTTTAAAGCAGCGGAACACATGATTCGTGGTTTCATCAAGATGATTAACCGTAAGGGTAATTTCATGACACCGCAAATCAGAATGGTAATTTGTATTCCATCTGGCATTACTGAAGTCGAAAAAAGAGCGGTGCGTCAATCTGCTGAAAAAGCGGGAGCGAAAGAAGTGTATATGATTCCTGAACCAATGGCAGCAGCTATCGGTATCGGTATCGACATTTCGGAACCAATGGGTAACATGATCATCGACATAGGAGGTGGTACAACGGAGATTGCGGTAATCGCACTTTCTGGTATCGTTTCAGATGAGTCAATCCGTGTTGCTGGAGATAATTTTACAGAAGACATTATTGAATACATGCGTCGTCAACACAACTTGATGATTGGGGAACGCACAGCTGAACAAATCAAAATTGAAGTTGGAGCAGCCTTACCTGAGTTGGAAAATCCACCAGAAGATTACCCGGTTAACGGTCGTGATTTAATGACAGGTATTCCAAAACAAATCATGGTGTCGTACAGTGAAATTGCATTGTCGTTAGACAAGTCTATCGCTAAAATTGAAGAGGCCGTTTTAAAGGCTTTAGAGCACACGCCACCAGAATTAAGTGCGGATATATACCAAACAGGACTTTACCTCACGGGAGGTGGAGCATTACTTCGTGGTTTGGACAAACGAATAAGTAGTAAGTCAAAGTTACCAGTGTATGTGGCGGAAGATCCACTACAGGCAGTTGTAAAAGGAACAGGTATCGCATTGAAAAACTTGGCGAGTTATAAAACGATTATGCAATAGGATAAATGCATAATCTTCTCCAATTCTTACGGACGAATTTTCATCTTTTGCTATTTCTCATTCTTCAAAGTATTTCCATTTTTGTTCTCGTACGTTTCAACACATATCACCAATCTGTTTTTTTTAGTACAGCGAGTATGGTCAATGGCAACGTTTTAACGTCACGTAAAAACGTCATCAATTACTTTCTGCTTCAATCAGAAAACAAGAAATTAAAAGAAGAGAATATTATTCTGCGAACAAGAAGTACCGAAAACTATATTTTTATCAATTTAGACACGGGTGTTTATCGCGACAGCAACCAAGTTATTCAATACTCGTATTTACCGGCCAAAGTGATTTACAATAACATTCGGAAGGAAAAGAACTTCTTCACGATGGACCGCGGAACCAAACACGGTGTAACCAAAGATATGGGCGTTATTAGTCCGCTTGGCGTTGCAGGAATTGTGGTTGACGTATCCGAAAACTTCTGTGTTGCGATGTCGATTTTGAACTCTAGTTTTATCTTGACTCCCAAAATAAATGGCAGAACACATGCGGGTCAGGTTACCTGGAATGGGAAGGACGACGACATTGTTCAAGTGAAAAAAATCAGTGATCAATACCAAATTAAAGTGGGTCAGGAAGTCACTACAACTGAGTATGGGCACTACTTCCCGGAGAATATAAAGATTGGCAATATCAAGTCTGTGGAAAGCAGCGAAGCAGATAAATATTTAAAGATTGATGTAGACCTAGCGACAGACATGTCGCAATTGAGTGAGGTATATATTATCAAGAATCAATTTGGTCCAGAATTGAAGGCATTAGAAGAACCGTACATCGATGGAAACTAGAGATTGGATACGTCTGGTGTTATA
>JBLING010000243.1:0-4483 GCA_047639155.1 bacterium | reverse complement strand
AACCTCATTTGCAAACTGCATAAAATGGTTTTCAATCCGAACGATATTTTGCAGTGAGTTTTGAGACATTACACGCTGACAATACGGGTTGAAGTAAACCATAGTTTGGCCACATCTTGTTTCATTTGTGTTGTGACTTTTATTTTGTTGGGGCGTTTAGATTTTTCAATCAATTCATATGGCGAGTCCGTCAATGTCATGGTGTACGGGTTTGTTTCCATATTAAGGAACGCATTGTTGTGTTTGTGATTTAAAGCGTACTTGAACATCTCCGCCGACATTTGTTCAAGAATGGATAGGTTACTTTTTATTTTCTGAGTGAGTTCTTTGCCAGAAAAGGTGTCGTTCAAGTTAGTTTGGAAATCATATAAGCATTGCAAGTCGAATAGATTGAAATATGTTTTATCATCACCACTAAATTCACTGTCGCTCCATGCCCTAAACAATTGTTGTGTTACCTCATTAATTAAAGCAAACCTGCTTCCCAAACCATCTTCCGCGTCAGAGTATTCACGAATAATATCAAGATCAATATATCCATCGTTGACGAACATAACGTTTGGAATGGCCCAATACGTTGCCCAGTCCCAGGCCGTTTTCATAACCATAATTTGTGGTTTACCAAGTAAACCATACATACCTTTATAGACCTTAGACCAACCGTTTAGTAATTCCCTATGTGTCAATTCATAGACTAAACTTCTTAGATCAATTTTTTCGGCATTCAAGTCACGTGTTACTAAATCGGTAATCCACGTATTCCCCAAACCTATAAAATCGAGTCCGGGAGAATATAAAGGATCTAAAAAGGCTCCCGCATCCCCAGTTAAAGCCCAACCTTTGGAAGAGTAGAATTGCTTACAGTCATGAGAGAAAGACTTCATCACTTTGAAATCAAGAATGGAATCATGGTGTTTTGAGAATTCTTCAGACGCTAGTGGTTCGTTTAAGGCAAACCAACTTTTTGCTTTCTCTAAAGTGTTGAAGTCATCAAATGGATGGAAGTTTGGGTCAGCAACAATACCAATACTTGTTTTTCCATTTTTTAGCGGAATAATCCAAATCCAATAACCTTTACCCATTAAATGGTTGGTCGATAATCTTCTTTTTCGGTTTTCAAGATGCTTCATCCATAAGTTGTTTTTCAACCAATTGTCAATGTCAATAACGCCGTCTAGTCGAAACCAGACTGCATTTACAGTGTGGTCTAGAATCTTTGTTAACCCAAGTGTTTTTTTAAGAACACCATTTCTTCCAGAAGAATCTACAACCCATGTACTTTGAATTGTAATTTGCTCACGGTTGTTAGTATATGTGATGCTGTGGGATTTATTGCCAATTGATGCGTCGGTTACCTTGGCTCCTAATATCAAGTCAATGCCTCTCTCTTGAACCAGCTCGACCAGTTGATTTTCCAACACCCCTCTGTCGACGTGCATGGTTTGTTGTAACTTGACAATCTCAGGTCCTATTTCAACACGTTGAGCTATGCCTGGCTTGTCTTCTGATTTTACAAAAAACCGTGTACCAATTTTTGTTAAGTGTTTGGCGTCAAGGTCCTGTTTTAAGTTTAGCTTGTCTAACAGATAAATTGACCCCAGCTCACTTGACGACTCACCTATTTTAAATGCAGTGTTAGGAGCAATGTCGGTTCGCTTCTCTAAGACCACGAGTCGAATATCTTGTTTTGCCAATTTTAGTTGTAATGCAAGGGTCAATCCCGCAAGACCTCCACCGATAATGACTACATCAACATTTTTGTCTGGCATTATTGCTACGTTTTTTAACGTCACAAGCAAAAGTAACGTTATTCAACTGCTGCTACATTTTATTCTTGGTAGTGATTTATGTTGGAATGAACACACCTATCACATACCAATGCCGCCACTTCACTTATGAATTGTCCATAAAAAAAGGGAGAACTTTCGTCCTCCCTAGGGTATTCGGATAAATAAGCACTATAATTTTAAAACACCCGTAACTGTCACGTCGAGATTCAATTCTGAATTTGCATCTACATCGAAACCATCAATGGAAATACCACCGGTTAGGCCAAGTTGAACTTTACCGTACAAGCTAAATGAACCGTCTTTGTTTTCATCGCGATATTCAAATACGTGTAATTCGTATTTACCCGCATCTACAAAAGACAATTGAAACTGACTATTACCATCAACCGCAACACTACTGACAGCATTGGCAAATTCGACATTGCTTTGGCCAGAGCCCTTTGTTTCAGTAAGTAAATCATACGACCCTTTTTTGTATAAATAGGCAATCGTTTTATTGCCATTCGATGCTGTGTCACTTAGCTTACCTTTAATTTGGCCGGCTTCACTTCTTACAACAGCACGAACACTCGCGTTAATTTCGCTTGCCGTAACGAGTTCATAATCATCACCGGTTTCAGTTACAAATTTTCTAAGGTCAAAATCTAGGACCAAGCTCGTGGTAGAACTTGCAACCAAATCAACTTCTTTTTCAATGTTGATTTCATTTGTTGTAGATGAAATTTTGTCTTTTACTCCGTCAGATTTAACAATATAACAACCTGGCGCATCACCTTTAGCATCTGCTTCATAATCTAAAACGAGGGTAACTTGGCTAAAAGATTTGTTTTCTAATTCGATTTCTTTCAAGGTTTCGGTTTTCCCATTGGTTAGTGCTGACACTTCCAAAGTTGTTTTGTTAAAACCTTCTACCTTTTGCCCATCTACCCTAATTTCAGTCACCGTCACAAATACGGCTGAAACTTCTGCGTTGTCAATTGGTGCATCTGTTGCTTCCATATTTACACGGTAGCTTTCTTTCGAATCTGAAGCATCATCACATGCTGTGAACCAAATGCACAAGGCACACAAAACTGCGAACATTGGCAAATTGGATTTTGATCTGTTTTTTACTGAATTTTTCATTCTAACTATTTTTAATTGTTTCGACATTATTGTCAATCCATGGGAAGTTGGTTAAAAATGAGAAACTGATGTTGAGTATGGATTTTGGTTTTAATAGCCAGCAACACGTCTGTTGCTGAGTACTACAATCGATTTCCATAATACTGTGGTAGTGTCTCTTTCGTTGTTTACGAGACAGTATTGAAACGTTTCACGAAAAAGGGGAGATTAGTCCAATTCTGACAGATAGGTGAGTGCCACGTGACGTTAATTTGATTAATGTGCCGTTTACCGGAATAGAAGTGAGTTCCAATGTCATTAGTGCATTACGATATTTAAATATTTACACGGAGCATTAAAGCCCTGATCCTGTATGGCAAGGTGGGAAGAAAGTGTATATGATCTATCTGACGATAATCAGCGGCTTAACGCTTTCGAAGTTTTCGCTAGAAACCTTTATGTAATACACCCCGTTTTGTATATCGGAAACATCAATGTTCGTTTTGGCCGTGTTTTGGATTTGATATGTTTTTGCAACTTGTCCATTCAAGTCAAGTAACTCAACCAATCCTGAGAGTAATTTGGAAGCCCAAGAAACATCGACGTTTTGTTGAGAAGGGTTCGACAAAAGTGTGATTTCGTTAATCATATAATGAGAAAATGACAGACGTCAATATTGCTACTGAATTAATAGTTGATGCTTATCAAGATTTTTATGATGTTGCGTTTCTAGTATCTGGAGATAGTGATTTGGTTCCACCAATTAGAGCGATTCATGATAATTTTAAGCATAAATGGGTTTTTGTAGCATTTCCACCAAAACGGTCAAATAATTCAGTTTCTATTGTTTCTAAAGGTTCTATGACGATAGGCAAAAAGAAATTGAGAGCAAGCCAATTTACAAATGCTTTAACGAAACGAGATGGTTATATTCTTAATAAACCCAAAGAATGGATTTAGAACGTAAATTCAACTTTTCAAAATTTGCCATTGTGTAAATATATGGTTGCTGCGTTTCTCGTCCGTAAACAATGAAACTTTTTGCCCCCTATCTAACCTGTTTCATTGCCAATGTGATTGTTGAGCATCTCAAACGGTGCAACATAACTGGTTAATTCTCTTTTGTATCGTTATTTACCCAATTTCCTATGTCCGCCTCAAATGTCTCATCTTTCGTAATTCGCTGCCAGTTTCAGGTTCGGTTCCGGTCGTAGTGATATAGAAAATATAGTTTTTTAGATGATGATGGTTTGCTAACTGGCCTCGTCTTGCGAAACGTCTTTAGCATTCTATTAATATAGCGGTCTATCCTTTGTAGTTTTCATTTGTATTATAGACAGTCTATTAGATGCTAGCAACAAACTAAAATAACTGATTGTAAGTCATTATGGTAAAAATTAATCAGTTATTTGTTGTTTTTTGGGGGTGGGGGAATCAAAATAAACATATCAATTCAAATCGTGAATAATATTTTAATGGATCCTACGTAGAAATTTGTATTATTATAATTTGGCCGGTTAAATGGAAATACGAATATCGAATTAAATATGACACTATAATCGTAACCCTTACCTTGAAATGTTGGCCCA
>JBLING010000242.1:0-4484 GCA_047639155.1 bacterium | reverse complement strand
GTTGGGTAGGTATTTTGTGAAATATTGTATTTTCGAAAAGTAAATCAATTAACAAATGAACTTTCTTGCTATCGACGTTGAAACCGCCAATGCGGATTACTCAAGTATCTGTCAAATCGGTATAGCCGAATTTAAAGGCGGTGAAATCACTAATACATGGTCTCAGTTAATCAATCCTGAAGTAGAATTTGACATTTTCAATACCATGCTTCATGGAATTGGCGAAATAGACGTAGACGGTGCGCCGGGTTCTGTTGCATTAACTATGGCAATTTACTAAATCTTTAGATTTGTACTTGAAAACTACTGTTATGTTCAAGCGCCACCGATATCCCAAAGCAATAATTCTTCAAGCGGTTTACTTTAAACTAAGATTTACCTTGAGTTATCGTGATGTCTCGGAAATATTACGAATCAGAGGAGTGAAAGTGTATCATTCCACTATTCAAAGATGGGTGTTCAAGTTTAGCCCATTGGTTGAGGCAAACATGCATAAAAGGAAAAAGAAGGTTTGTGATAGTTGGAGAATGGATGAGACTTACGTCAAGGTAGCAGGGAAAGACAGATACTTATATCGAGCAATAGATAAGCATGGGAATACAATCGACTTTTTGGTGACAAAACGCAGGATGAAAGGTCCAGCACAGAAGTTCCTGAATAAAGCAATTGGTAATAACGGTAAACCAAGAATCATAAACATTGACAAAAGTGGAGCCAATACAGCAGGAATACGAATGATAAACAAAAGAAGTTTATCGGTGAAGAAGATCAAGATAAGACGAGTCAAATACTTGAATAATATCGTTGTACAGGATCATCGAACTATCAAACGTAGGATATCCATAACAACAGGATTCAAGGAATTTGAATCAGCCCAGAGGACATTGGCAGGAATAGAGATAATTAACATCATCCGGAAGAATCAAATCAAGGACTCAAAGTCAAACTGGTTTGCTACTTTTAAGTCTTTGGTCGCATAAATTGAATTGAGATTTTCGTAAATTTACAATCCAATCAAGTTAATGCAACAGAACCGCAATTGCCAGGTTGAGGTAATCGACTTCGGTATTGGTATCCCAAAGGATAAGTTAAAGTCATTATTCCAAACGTTTTATCGGTGTGAGAATGTTGGAGATATCTCCGGAACTGGATTGGGATTGACGATTGTAAAGGACTACGTTAGTTTTAACGATGGAGAAGTTGAAGTTGAAAGTGAGCTAGGAAAGCGCACCAAGTTTACAGTGACACCGCCTTTTAAACACGTGCAGCAGGTTCAGATTCTATAGCAGTCAATAGCTGATCAACAGTAAACGGTTTCGTGATATAAGCCGACGCACCAAGTTCAATACCTAACGTTCTATTTTCTTCTTCTATTTTGGCAGTCAAGAAAATGAACTTAATATATTTAGTTAAACTATTGGCTTTGAATTTTGAGATGGTCTCGAATCCATCCATATTTGGCATCATTATATCGCATAGAACTACATCTGGTATTTTTGATTTTGCAAGTTCAAATCCAACCGTTCCATCTGAAGCCTCAAGGGTTTTATAACCTTTTAGCTTTAGGATATCCACAATGCTTTCACGTACCTGTTTTTCATCTTCGATGATTAAAACAGTTTTTGCCGACTTCATAAATTAACCTTCTCGGCTTCGAATTAACAGCTAATTATTGAATTCCTACTTATCGGCAAACGTAAATTCGTAAATTTGACTCATAAACGGTAAAATTTGACAATTCAACAGAGTGACTAAGACCAAAATAGTAATAGTTGAAGATGAGTCAAGTTTAAGGCAGACCCTTACCGATGTACTTACGATTAAAGGGTATACGGTTGAATCTGCCAAAGATGGGGTTACAGGTTTTAAGCTTATCAAGCGGTTTATTCCCGATATCGTGATTTCTGATGTAATGATGCCAAATAAGGATGGTTTCGAAATGCTCAGGGATCTAAAATAAAATGACCAAACCAAATTGATTCCCGTAATTTTCTTGACGGCCAAAGCAGGTTTTGAATCCCGCCTTGAGGGTCTAGAGTTTGGTGCAGATGATTACATTACCAAACCGTTTTCGACAGATGAACTTTTACTGAAAATACGAAATACAGTAAATGCCCGTCGGCAATTACTGCAGGCTATTCATACGACCCCCGATATAATATCAGTTGAATCGCAAGACGAACGCTTTCTTAAGCAAGTCCAATTGGCCATTGAAGGTGAGATTAGCAATTTGGATTATGGTTTAAACGATTTAGCCGTAGCCTTATCTATAAGCACGTCTGCATTACAGAAAAAACTAAAACGTATCTGTGATAAGTCTGTGAGTCAGCATATTAGAGAGTATCGTTTAAAAAGAAGTCGTGATTTAATCGACCGTGGTTATGGCAACATGACAGAAATTGATTCAAAAGCCGGCTTCAGAAGTTTGAGCTATTTTTCTAAATGTTATAAATCTTATTTTGGAGAAAATCCGAAGGAAAGTTACGGCAATTGAATTACCACATTGCTGTGAAAACTACTACCATCCTGCATTATAACTGTAAGTATATAGAAGCCAGATATTTGACCTGAACAATCAAGCATTTTATGGTTAGAGTTGACGTGGTTTTCATAAAGCACCTGTTGCCCCAAATAGTCTGATAAAAAATAAGACTTCATATTTTTTACTGTTTCAACCGTAAGTAAAATCGACACTGGGTTTGGATAAAAGTTTATCACAGCTTGACCAAAATCTTCAGTCGATGAAAAAATGGATAAAAGTGAATCCGCTTTGAGAATATTTGGTAAACCATAACCATATGCAGTATCTGGATTCATATATCGATCGGCGCTTTGAATTACAGCATCATAAATCTGTTGGTTCGTTATATTAGGCCAGGCTTCCATTAGGCAGGCAACAAAACCAGCAATGATGGGTCCTGAAAATGAAGTGCCACCTCCAGTGCTTAAATGCGCTTGATTGTTAATGTACGTTACACCTTCACCCATCGCCACCACCTCTGGTTTAACACGTCCATCGAAAGACGGGCCATAAGATGAAAACGCAGAATGCTGTTCTAGCGAGTCAACCGCACCAACACACAATACATGTTTACCATCACATGGCGCGGTTATGTAATGCCACGCATCATCACCTTGGTTGCCAGCGCTGTTTGTCACAAAAATGCCCTTCGTAAATGCGATATTGGTCGCTCGTGTAATAATGGTTGATTCACCATCCATATCTTCATAGGTATAGTCACCTTGTAAAGTATCAAACACAGAATAGCCTAAGGAAGAATGGATTATGTCGACGCCAAGGTCTGCGGCCCATTCCATGGCCTTTACCCAAGCAAATTCCTCAAGTCGCTTCTCAGTGTTAACGTCTTCAGTTCTTGCCAATAGAAAGTTGGCATCCGGTGCTGCGCCCATCATCGAATCGGGCCAGTTGGCGCCTACGATTGATAGAACATATTTGCCATGTCCGTCGTACTCCCAAAATATGCTTGTGTCATTTGTGATAAAATCCCAGTATCCTTTAATCCTGCCGTTATCCCACAATGAATCAAACGCATGAACGGTATCAGCCTTGTAAAATCCACCATCAAATAAACCAATGGTTACTCCTTTTCCGGTGTACCCCAACGCGTGAAACGAGTCCAACCCAACCATTCCAAGTTGCCAGTCACTATTACCGTAACTAAACTCAGCTTGGGTTTGTGTTATTTTACTTTTTATGACGTCGTAGTGTTTGAGGGGTTCTATGCGGTCAATGAAATTCAGCGCAATTAGGTATTGTGGGTTCCCCTTTACACACGCCGCATTAAACCATTTCGAAGTCCCAATGATTTCAACGTTAAATGATTTCAATGTTGAAACGTATTGAGAGCAAACGCTATCGTCTAGCTCGATTTGAGTAGAACATTTATCCGTAAAATATATCCAGGAATGCTGTCCGTAAACCTTAGTAACAGACAGAAAACAAAAAAGGAGCAGCGCTTTATTCATCCAACAACTTCTTAATTTCATTTAGTTTTAATAACGCTTCAATTGGCGTTAGAGTATTGGTATCGAGCTGGTTAAGCTCTTCAGTAATCGCTTTTAGTTTCGGGTCATCTATTGAGAACAAATTCAACTGATAATCGTTTTGTGGCAATTGCTTCAATTGTTCTCTTCCACTAAGATAGGTCCTTTCTTTTTCAAGTTGTGCCAATATTTGATCTGCGCGTTTGAGCACCGATTTTGGCACCCCTGCCATACGGGCAACGTGTATTCCAAAACTGTGTTCGCTTCCGCCTTTTTCAATCTTTCTTAGAAACAACACCTTCTTTCCAATCTCTTTCGTGGTTACGTGGAAGTTTACCACGGATTCATTTTTTGCTTCTAATTCATTCAATTCGTGGTAGTGCGTGGCAAATAGTGTTTTTGGTTTGGTCGGATGTGTGGCAATGAATTCCGCTATTGCCCACGCCAAAGAAACACCATCATATGTACTTGTTCCACGC
>JBLING010000241.1:0-4487 GCA_047639155.1 bacterium | reverse complement strand
TTGCAACTTGCCTCGGTCGGAAATTCTTCAATAAAATTTAATAGGTTCATAGTTCTTATTTTTCAACAAAACTATTGCCCATTAATGCAGCCAATCTACATTCTGGTATATTTACGGAGAATCAGATAAAATAATGTCTATATTGGGAATGAGTGATTAACTGAATTTTCAATTATTAATTCTCAATTCTCAATTAAAAAGAGCTACTCACCACCAACTCTTTCGTCCCATGACTCCAATCATAAAAGCCTTCACCAGATTTAATACCCAGTTTGCCAGCATTTACCATATTAACCAAAAGAGGACATGGAGCATACTTTGGGTTTCCGAAACCTGCATATAAAACGTCTAATATCGCTTTACATACATCAAGCCCGATAAAATCTGCCAATTGTAATGGTCCCATTGGATGCGCCATTCCGAGCTTCATTACGGTATCAATCTCTTCAACTCCCCCAACACCTTCGAATAAAGTATAAACGGCTTCGTTGATCATTGGCATCAAAATTCGGTTGGCAATAAAGCCAGGATAATCATTTGCCATTGCAGGAATCTTCCCTATATCTTTCGAAAGCTTTTCGATTGTGTCTGTTACTTCTTTGGACGTACTATACCCGTTGATAATTTCAACCAGTTTCATTACAGGCACTGGATTCATGAAGTGCATACCGATAACTTTGTCAGGACGTTTGGTAGATGCAGCAAGCTCGGTTATTGAAATTGACGATGTATTTGTAGCTAAAATACAATGTTCAGGTGCTGCCTGATCCATTTCTTGGAAGATTTTCTTTTTAAGATCAACTCTTTCTGTTGCAGCTTCAATTACTAAATCGCAACCTTCAACACCTGTAAGCACATTGGTATACGTCGAAATGCGTTTTAAGCTGTCTGCTTTCACAGTCTCCTCAATTCTTCCTTTCGCAATCTGACGATCAAAGTTTTTAGCGATGGTAGCCAGCGCCTTGTCCAAAGCACCTTGCTTAATGTCTATTAGATGTACCTCGTATCCGCCTTGAGCAAAAACGTGTGCGATACCATTTCCCATAGTACCTGAACCTATAACTCCAATTGTTTTCATACCGATGTTATTCAGGGCGCAAATTTAGCAATTGTAGTCAATTATGTAGAAATGATAATTTAGCAGATTTAACCACTTAGGTACGTCAAAACCGGAGCCGAAATCCGGCTGAAGGCAATACACGTTGATTCACAATCATGAATCCCGGTTTTGGTTGAATTGCGAGGTCTTCATTCACGTCAAATTCTCGTAGATGCGCGTCCACATTGGCGTCAACAATTTGAAGTATGTAAAGTAAACCCAGTCCAAGAATCATTTGATCCCTCGTTTTTCGATAATAATTACGCTCACTTTTGATTTTGTCAACTGCCATCCCTTCATATAGGTAATTTATTGTCGTAGTATCATCATCCAATTCTGCAATTAGCGAACTTTGATAACCCTTTAGACTATCGGTATTGAGTTTAAGTCCATAACCAAGACCTGCTCCGGCTGCATAAATCAACCCTACTTTCCAATACTTTCCGTTGTAAACCTGTCCGAGTCCTGGTATGATTGCAGACATGGTGGTTGCTTTTTTGTGGCTATGAACTTCTCCTGAATCCTTTATTGGAGGTAAATACCTGAATTCATTCAGTGACGCGCACTGCGTTCTGAAGTCAAACTGGGCTTGACTGGAGATGCTTACACATCCAATAATTATTAAACTAATGAAAAGTCGAATCATTGAGGACCGTACAAAATTAGTTTAAACCAACAACGTCTGCGTTGATTTCGACTAAATATGTCTCATCTTCTCCAAGATGTCAGCAAGATGTGGTTTATCCTCAAAATGAATTATGATTTTGCCCTTCTCTCCTTTGATTGCAGCAAACTCAACGGAAGACCCCAAACGTTCTATGAGTAATTCACGGTATGGTTTGAATTCTCTAAAATTCGCTTTTGGTCCTGAAGCAGTTGGTGAAGTTGGATCTTTTTGAGGTTCAGGAACGGTACCATTTGTTTGATACTCTTTAACCAATTCCTCAACTTTTCGAACAGACAGTCCTTCAGCAACAGCGCGTTTACAAATATAGTCCTGCACACTTGAATCTTCAATGTTAATCAAAGCTCTCGCGTGTCCCATTGAGATTTCATTTCGACGAAGGGATGTTTGAATCGAGTCTGGAAGTTTAAGAAGTCTTAGGTAGTTATTTACCGTACTACGCTTCTTCCCTACCCTGTCACCAAGTTCTTCTTGGCGAAGACCACATTCATCTAATAATCTTTTATAACTTAGGGATATTTCAATGGCATTTAAGTCCTCTCGCTGAATGTTTTCAATCAACGCCATCTCCAGCATTTCTTGATCATTCGCGAGTCTCACGTAAGCTGGGATACGGTCTAAGCCTGCAATTATACTTGCTCTTGTTCTTCGCTCCCCACTTATAAGTTCGTACTTTTCGTTGCCAACTTTACGGACCGTTATGGGTTGGATAACGCCGTGTAGTAAAATGGATTCTGCCAATTCACTTAACGCTTCATCAGCAAAGTCATTCCTTGGTTGAAATGGATTCGCAATAATCTGTGACAGCGGTATAGTAGCTACAGAGTTTACGGTACCTTCATTCAATACTGAAACGTCGTCACTAGAATTGTCCAACAACGCTCCTAATCCTTTTCCTAATGCGTTTCGTTTTGCCATTATTGTAAAATTTTCTCGGCAGTTGCCATTTTAGTCATACCATTTTTTTGAAGTATTTCGCGTGCAAGGTCAAGGTAATTAACGCTGCCTCGTGCCGTAGCATCGTGCTCTAATACTGGAAGTCCAAAACTTGGTGCTTCACTAAGTTTTGTATTTCGTTGAATAATGGTTTCAAAAACCATTTCCTGAAAGTGTAGTTTAACTTCATCCACTACTTGATTGGATAATCTTAAGCGACTATCGTACATCGTAAGCAATAAACCCTCTATTTCTAGATTAACGTTTATACTGCGCTGTATTATCTTAACTGTATTCAGCAACTTGCCTAAGCCTTCTAATGCAAAGTACTCACATTGTACTGGTATCATTAATGAATCGGCAGCTGCAAGTGCATTGGTGGTGATTAATCCTAGGGATGGAGAACAATCAATAATCACAAAATCGTAGTTGTCTTTTATACGCGATAGAACACGTTTCATCAACTTTTCACGATTTGGAAGATCAATCATTTCAATCTCAGCACCAACCAAATCAATATTGGAAGGAATCAGATCTAAATTAGAATTATCCGTATTTAACAGTATGTCCTCTGGACTAATATCTTGTACCAAGGTTTCATACAATCCAATTTTTATGTTTTTAGGATCGAAGCCTAGGCCCGACGTTGAGTTTGCTTGAGGATCTGCATCCACCAACAATACTTTATACTCCAAAATAGCCAAACTGTACGCGAGGTTGATCGCCGTCGTTGTTTTCCCTACTCCACCTTTTTGATTCGCGATACAAATTGTTTTTGTCATACTGTTATTATTAAAAATCTAGTTTCTCCCCTATTTGAGGAAGGCGTAATTCTACCCCCTTTTCACGGAAAGCTGCACGGGCAGCATCGTGATCAATTTCAATTATTTCAAACGTGTCGAAATGCATTCCAAGTACCTTGTTTGCCCCACAAAAGTTTGCTGCTATTGCAGCGTCTTTAGCGCCCATCGTAAAATTATCCCCTATCGGTAGTATTGCTCCAGTTAAATCATAGGCCTCACCTATTAATTTCATGTCTAACGTTAAGCCTGTATCCCCAGCAAAATAGATACAATCGTGCTGACCATGAATTACAAATCCAACTGGATTACCGGCATAACTTCCATCAGGAAATGAGCTACTGTGCACTGCATTCACCACCTTATAGTCAATGCCTTTGCTGCTAAATTGCCCTCCATGACTCATAGGTCTACAATTCTTGTAACCTTGACCCTCTAACCACAGGTAGATTTCATAGTTACACAAAACCAAGGCATTGGTTTGATTTGCGAGTTTCACAAGGTCTCCTATATGATCTCCATGACCATGTGTAACTAGAATTATATCGGCCTCAACACTGGATAAATCAATATCTTTGGCAAGTGGGTTTTCTGTAACAAAAGGATCGGTTACAATGCGTACATTGTCGATTTCCAATTGGAAACAAGAGTGACCCAAATACCATATTTTTGCCATGCTTGTAATTCTTTGTCAGGCTCAAAACTAGGTTTAAATCGCAAGGATAAATGAACAGGATATTGGTACTTATTCACATCGGGATGCTGTTAATATCCTGCAATTCGTCCAATAAACAAGAAGGAAAAACGGTATTCCGATACAATTCTGAAAACGGTATTACGTCACTTGACCCGGCATTTGCATCTTCACAAGACAACATTTGGGCTGTAAATCAACTGTTTAATGGTTTGGTGCAACTAAATGACTTACTCGTCCCAATGCCTAGTATAGCCAACTCGTGGAATATCG
>JBLING010000240.1:0-4498 GCA_047639155.1 bacterium | reverse complement strand
AAAATTCATTACAATGATAAACATTGCACTTCTGAAGAGTCTTTTATAGACACATTTATTAATATCTCGAGACACTTCAAAAATAAAATTTCAATGAAACATAAAATCAGGATGATAGAGAATTGCCAACGTATTCCTCAACATGACGACGTTGATGATTAAGCATTCCTTTAAATTTGCCTATTAAGAATTATGAAATGATCAACTGGAAGACAGTAAAAGAATACGAAGACATTACATACAAAAAATGTGATGGTGTAGCACGCATAGCATTTAACCGACCTAATGTTCGAAATGCTTTTCGACCAAAAACAACGAGTGAGCTGCTTGATGCTTTTCACAACGCGCAAGAAGATACGAGTATTGGCGTGGTTTTACTATCTGCTGAAGGACCGAGTACCAAAGACGGTGTATTCGCTTTTTGCAGTGGTGGGGATCAAAAAGCAAGAGGTGACCAAGGTTATGTGGGAGACGACAATTACCATAGACTCAATATTTTAGACTTGCAACGTATGATTCGCTTTATGCCAAAAGTGGTGATTGCTGTTGTACCAGGATGGGCTGTTGGTGGAGGACATAGTTTACATGTTGTTTGTGATATGACTTTAGCCAGTAAAGATCATGCTATATTCAAACAGACAGACGCTGATGTAACGAGTTTTGACGGTGGTTATGGCTCTGCTTATTTGGCCAAAATGGTAGGACAAAAGAAAGCGAGAGAAATATTTTTCTTGGGAAGAAATTATAGTGCGCAAGAAGCTTTTGAAATGGGTATGGTGAACGCTGTTGTACCTCACGATGAATTGGAATCTACCGCTTTTGAATGGGCGCAAGAAGTCCTAGGAAAGTCGCCGACAAGCATTAAAATGCTCAAGTTTGCGATGAACCTAACGGATGACGGCATGGTAGGACAACAAGTTTTTGCTGGAGAAGCAACACGCTTGGCCTATATGACGGATGAAGCGAAAGAAGGTCGGAATGCTTTCTTGGAGAAACGCAAACCTGATTTCGGAAAGGATAAGTGGATACCATAAAAAATTCTAAATTTTAAATGACAGAATTATGCAAGAACCTTCAACGCATTCGGTACAACTTCTACCGACACCTCTCCAACCTTATCTACTGGTTCTCCGTCTAGGTGCGTGTAACATGGCTTATTGCTTTTAATCATAGCTTGCTGTATCTGTTTCCTGGTAATCAATCGATTGGGTAATCTAAAATAAAGACATAACACCAATAAAGGTATTTGGTATCCCTTCGGTTTAATAAGAAAAACCAAGTCAAGCAAACCGTCGTTAAACGATGCTTTGGGTGCCACAAAAAAGTTGTTTCCCCATTGGCGACCGTTGGCGATTGTCAACATAAACCCTTCCTTGGTAAATGTCTCGGCGTTTCCTTCTACAGTAAATATTAAGTTTTGTGCTCCACCAAAATCTTTGTAAATCGCTATTGCATATGACCAAAAACCACGTTTGGTCAATTGGGCGAAAGTGTTACTCACTTTTGCATCAAAACCCCAACCCCCAACATTTACGAATACCTGTCCGTTCATTTTGCCCATGTCAACCACTTGCTCGGTTGCGTTGTTTAATTGCCTGAGTGCTTTATCCACCGACCTAGAAATATTAAACTCTCGAGCAAATCCATTGCCACTACCTTGAGGAATGATAGCCAACCTTACAGACGAGTTAACCAAATTGGATGCCACCGCGTTGATAGTTCCATCCCCTCCAACCACAACAACTGCATAGCCGTTATTTGAGACAAACGCTGAAATGGCTCTTGGAAGATCATCGATGATTTCCCATAAATAAATTTCGTAGCTAAACCGGGTATGATTTAAGCACTTTTTTATCGTATCCGGCAAACGTGCTTTAGACTTCCCACCAGAAATAGGATTCACAACAAAAAGAAGGTGTTGTTTCTCAGACATTAGTGTGTCAAGGCATATTGCACCAAGTTGGCGCCCATTTTTAGTGCTTTTTGACGTGTCTCCTCAGAATCATTGTAGACTCCAGCATCTTCCCAACCATTGCCCAAATCACACTCTACGTCAAAAAAGCAAATTAATCGTCCTTTTAACAACAAACCATAACCCTTTGGTGGTTTACCATCATGCTCGTGCACCTTGGGCAAACCATTTGGAAACGCATATTTCTGTTTGTATATAGGATGTGTGAACGGAAGTTCCACAAAATCCAGCTCAGGAAATACCTTTTTCATTTGAGGACGAATATATTTTTCGAGCCCATAATTATCATCTATATGCAAGAAGCCACCCGCTTCAAGGTACTTGCGTAAATTGTCGACTTCTTTATCCGAAAAAACAACATTACCGTGGCCTGTTAGGTAGATGAATGGATAATTGTATATATCTGAACTTGACACCTCAACGACTTGGTCTTGAGGATCTATATTGGTTGACAAATACGTGTTACAGAATTGAATCAAATTCGGCAAAGCTGTCCTGTTTGCGTACCAATCTCCACCTCCACTGTATTTCACTTTGGCGATTTGGAATGCATGTCGTTGGGTAAACGAACTACAAACGATTAGTAGGAAACTTCCCAGTAAGAAAAATTTGTTTTTCATATCTATAGTAACGTAACGTTAAAATGGTTGAACAAAGTACCTGCAACTACCGCGGCTGTTTCTGTTCTATACCGAGGCAAACCTAACGATATTGGTGCAAATCCTAAAGCACTGGCTGCATTAACTTCCGTTTCAGAAAAATCACCCTCTGGGCCTATACAAACACATACTGCCTCCCCCTGCCAGCCGCCATTAATTTGATACTTTTCTTTATCAAAACAATGTGCTATAAATTTATGTTTTGTCTTTTCCCTTTCTATAAAATCATTGAATTTAACCTCTGCCTCTACAACTGGTAGCCATAGATTACCAGATTGTTTTAAAGCAGATACCGCTTTTTTTAGAATACGTTTTTCATTAATTCGTGAGCGTTCGCCTTTTTCAGTTTTTATGAATACTACACGGGTAACGCCTATTTCAACTAACTTTTCCATCATCCACTCCATACGATCCGCACTTTTAGTTGGGCTAATCGCAAGGGTTAAAGAAAAAGCAGGTATAGTCTCCTCACGTTCAACGGTCAAAACATTCGCGGTAACAATCTTACCAGATGATGCAATTGCACAGCGCAGGGCCTTTCCCAACCCATCAAACACCATAATCTCATCACCTACAGATAGACGCATAACTTTAATGCTATGCCTGCTTTCTTCCTCGTTTAAGGTTACAATAGAATCTGTTATGTCGTGACTGTAAAAGTGATGCATTGTTTATGCGGCAACAGGTTCGTCTAAAGGGTCACCTGGTCTACTCGATTTAACCCAAAATAAACTAATAAATCCTAGAATAAATATTGATCCTAGAATCACTACAGCACTTCTCATATCTCCATCAAATTGTCCGGTGACAAAACCAAAGAGGAATGGCCCAATGATTAATCCAATTTTTTCAAGTACATCGTAAAAGCTAAAGTAAGAAGCGTGATCCGTAGTTTCTGGTAACATTTTGGAATAGGTCGATCGACTCATGGATTGGATTCCTCCCATCACGAAACCAACTGCTGCTGCCAAACCATAAAACTGGTTAGGTTCAGTAATGAAATATGCCGTTAAACAAATAACAATCCAAACAACTACTGCGATTTTTATTACGGATATATTCCCAACTATTCTTGACAATCTCGACATAACAAATGCACCAACTACAGCGACAAGTTGGATAAGAATTATACTTACTATTAGTCCAGTTTTATCTTGTTCTCCTGTTGCTGGATCAAACGGCCAGTTGATTTCGACATCTGCAAATACAACTGCCAATAGCATAATGGTTTGAACGCCCATGTTGTAAATAAAGAAAGAAAATAAGAATCGCTTTAATTGCCTTTGCTCTGAGAGTTCGCTCCATACCTTCTGCAATTCCCTATAACCCTTGTATATGTACCCTTTCCCCTTTTCTGGCTTTTTATCATACACGTTACTTGGCAAACGTAAATACGTAATTTGGGCGAATCCTGCCCACCATAAACCCACTGCTACGAATCCATATCGGGTTATTCGATCGCCATTTTCAGGGAACAATTTAAGTGCCACAATAATTGAAATCAGCAATAAAATACTGCCTATGTACCCGAGAGAAAACCCTTTCGCACTAATTCGGTCGTGTTGATCCGGGGTCGCAATTTCTGGCAAATAGGAGTTATAAAACACCAAGCTTCCCCAGAAGCCTATACTTGCAAGGAATGGAGACAACATGCTTATTTCCAGATGGTTCACATCGAAAAAAAACATCGACATACACGACAACGCACCGAGATAGCAGAAAAACTGCATGAATCTTTTCTTATTGCCTAGATAATCAGCGATACCACTTAGCAGCGGAACCAAAAGAGAAACGACAATAAACGATGCAGAAAAAATGTAGGAATAAAGTTCCACGTTGTTAAACTAACTCCCAAAAAACAATACCG
>JBLING010000239.1:0-4534 GCA_047639155.1 bacterium | reverse complement strand
AACCGAATTTAGTTTCCGATGAAATCGATGAAGAGTCACAATTAAAAATACTTATAGCAAAAGGAAAAGAACAAGGATTTCTAACCTACCACGAAGTTAATGAATCACTCCCAGACGGAATAGTCGATCCTGAACAGATTGAAGATATCGTTAATATGATTAATGAAATGGGTATTGAAGTTCATGAATCTCCACCTGATCTTGATGTATTAATGGCAAGTAATGACGCTAATCGGAATAATGATTCTGTTTCGCCATTAATAGGTGTTGAAAGTGAATTTGGTCGAACCACAGATCCTGTTCGCATGTATATGCGCGAGATGGGAACTGTTGATTTATTGACCCGCGAAGGCGAAATTAAAATTGCAAAACGCATTGAAAAAGGTATTAAACAAATTCTTACATCTTTATCTACTTATCCTGGTACAGCTCAGATTTTACTAGATTGTTATGATGCGGTTGAAAAAGAACAACTGAAATTATCAGACATTATAGTTGGCTTTACGGATCAGGAAGATTATCCCGATACTGGTATTGTCATGAATACATCGGCTAACGATGGAAGTGAATCAGATGCTGATGATGATGACGAAGATGAACCAGTAGCAACTATTGATCTTGAAGCCGTAAAAACAAGCTTGACTGCAATCAGCAAGCTACAAGATAAATTACTGAAATCACTCAAACGCAATGGCAGAACCCATAAAAAATCCATTTCACTAAACGAGGAATTAACAGAAAAATTTCTTGAGTTACGTCTCGCACCAAAATTTATTGAAAGATTGACATATAACATCAAGAAACTCATCAATACAATACGCAGTTCAGAAAGAGAAATTTTACGCCTTTGTGTCAAAACTGGAAATATGCCAAGAAAAGATTTTATAGCTTTGTTTCCAGGTAACGAGATAAACCTGAAGTGGGCAAGTGACATTAGTAAAACAAAAAAGAATTACGCCAAGAATATTAAAGAAATCCAACCTGAGATAGTAAATATTCAAGGAAAGCTGGCACTATTTATTGAAAATAATTTACTTACACTCGATGAAATAAAGGATATTAATCGCAAGATTTCTATTGGAGAAGCCAAAGCAAGACGTGCAAAAAAGGAAATGGTAGAGGCCAACCTAAGATTGGTAATCTCCATTGCCAAAAAATATACCAACCGTGGTCTACTATTCCTGGATTTAATTCAGGAAGGTAATATTGGCTTGATGAAGGCCGTGGATAAGTTTGAATACCGCCGAGGCTATAAATTCTCTACCTATGCAACCTGGTGGATTCGCCAAGCCATCACTCGATCAATCGCTGATCAGGCCCGCACTATCCGTATACCGGTACATATGATAGAAACTATTAACAAATTAAACCGTATCTCCCGTCAGATACTTCAGGAAAAGGGTCGTGAACCCACTCCCGAAGAGCTAGCTATAAAAATGGAGATGCCAGAAGATAAAATCAGAAAGGTATTGAAAATCGCAAAAGAACCCATTTCCATGGAAACACCCATTGGGGATGATGACGATTCACATCTGGGTGATTTTATTGAAGATGGTAATACCTTGGCACCTAGTGATTTTGCCAGCTTTGAAGGATTAAAAGGCGCCACGAAATTTGCATTGGAAGGACTTACTGCCCGTGAAGCAAAGGTTTTACGAATGCGTTTTGGTATTAATATGAATACAGATCATACCCTGGAAGAAGTAGGTAAACAGTTTGACGTTACCCGTGAACGCATCCGCCAAATTGAAGCAAAGGCGCTACGGAAATTACGACACCCAAGCCGCTCCGAAGAATTAAAAACGTTTCTGGATTCGTAGTTTAATCAATCTGTATAAATCCTTGGGTACACTGTTTTGTGCATAGGCTTTTTGATATAAACTCAGAAATACTGATTTAGCACTATCTTATCCGGGCCTGTAGCTCAGTTGGTTAGAGCCGTGGACTCATAATCCATTGGTCGGAGGTTCGAGTCCTCCCGGGCCCACCATTTACATAGAATTCATACAGTTATAGAAATTGCACCAATGGATTTTTTGGGCATGGCTATGGGATTTTTTGCTTGCAGTTTAGACGGTCTCTGCAAGAAATTTTATATGTATATCTGATTAGACAGAAGGGAAATGATGAATAAATCTACAGAAGTTGTTGAAGGGCTAACGGGAATGAAGAAAGAAAAAATTCTCGGTAGTTGGATAAATCGCATTATGCGTAACAGTATGCAAAAACAGGCACTTGTTCATCCTTGTGTTATTAATGGTGAAAATACTCTGGTTTACGAACGCGGATTGGAACTTATTGATCCGGTTGCATTTTCACATCTTGTAACCTTCGCTAATACTCACGATTTCAAGGTAAAGGAAGATCAAAGAGCGGACTTTCTAGCTGGTGTTAGACGGGTCAAGGAAAAACGTAGGGCCAATGTGGTTACCGTCATGGCGCTAACCGCATCATTGCTATCTACAGCAGTATCAGCTAAATCACTGGAAGAGACATCTGAGTTAAGCATCCAAAATGCTTTCAGCCATAAACAATCCATTGAAGGATTTGATCTCGATCTTGACTCTTATTCCAGTCAGGATGAGTTAGTTGCTGGGCTCCTGGGTTGGGTAAACAATCACTCTGATTTTAATCATAATATCGAAGACATGCCTGATATTGTAAAAATTTCCCAACTTGAAATGGCAAACGTTGCATTTGGAGGAGAACTGCCCAAGGCAATAAACCCGGAAAATTTACAGATATACGGATTGTATAATTTTAATGAAGGAGCTGTTTATATTCTGGATTCCCTCGATCTCGATTCACATGAGGGTAAAAGTATACTTCTTCACGAATTAGTACACTTTCTCCAATACCAATACGACCAGGACGAAAATGTAAAATGTAAAAATGAACTTGAGTCCCTGGCTTATTTACTTGAGGCAAAATACCTTCAGGCACATGATCAGAGTAATCAAATAAGCATGGATCATATCGAAAAAGTAAGCCAATGCCGATAAACTACAAATACATATCCCTTTTTTATTCGTTAAGGATAACGTGATTCTTAAAAATTTAATTGTCCGTATATGGACTCCACCTATTTTACAACGCTTACTTTGCATAAAAACGTAACCTGCGTCCGTATAGTCGGCTTTTTGTTGAGGAAGCTATCCTCCAGCCTCTGATGTTGGCGCACCTATCCTCCTTTTCGCTTTGGTAGCCTCATTGGGCTTTCGGACATTACAGGGTCTTGGCAGGTTGGTCTTACCTTTTATGCTGCGTTATCGTTGTAGAATCTTCTTCGCTAATTTTGAATCGATTATTGACTAACCGCTTCTTATTATTTGTTTAACAATATGGGCTGATAGGTCTGTCCCGTTGCTAATAATGACCAGGCAGTTCTCACTGTCTTGTTAGCCAGGGCAATGCAAGCACGTTTGACACCTACGCGTTTGACCAATTCTATTAACCACGCCTGTTTAACCGTTTGTGGTTCAACCGGCAGACGGGAAATAACTGAAAGTGCTCTTTGATACAAAGCGGCCCTTAATTCTTTATTGCCTCCCTTTTTGTTGATCCCTATCATCTGCGTCTTACCTCCCGAGCTGTGCTGTTTTGGGGTGACCCCGATGCAAGCGGAGGCATCTCGACCGTTCTTGAATTCTTTGCCCTCGCCAATATTTGCATACAACATCGCCGCACACACCTCGCCAACACCTTCTAGCGCTAACAACCTTTTACAGGGTTCCACCTGTTTTACCAAAACCGCTTTGGCTTTCTTGGCGTCTTGTAACTGAACTAGCGTTAATTGATATCTTTCCCACAGTAACCGCAGGGTAGTTTTGAGGCATCGGGGCAAACGCGTATCGAGATCATCCAGCACAAGGACCATCGTTTCTCTCAAGCTTTTACGACCCTTGTTTATGGTGATCCCAAACTCATACACATAGGCACGGATATGATTATTTAATGCGGTGAGTTCTCTGTCTAAAAACTTACGACTGGTTTCCAATGTTTGTAACATCTGTTGCTCTTCATTTTTAACCAGGCTGAATTGCACGCCAAACTGGGTTGCCGCCATGGCGATGGCCAGAGCATCATTCGCATCTGTTTTTTGTCCTTGCAGAAACGCTTTAACCTTTTTAGGGTTGATCACACGGACGTCGTGGCCAAACGACATGGCAAGCCTGCCCCAGTAATGACAGGATCCGCTTCCCTCCATCGCCACGATGCAAGGGGGTGATGTGGCGAGTAGCTCTTTTAACTTACTGCGACTGACAGCCTTGTTTGTTAACAACTCACCATGCTTGCTTACTTTACAGATCTGTAAAACATTCTTTGCTAAATCGATACCAATCACGTTAGACTTTTGCATTGTATGGGCTCCTTTGTTTTGGTCGACACCACCTTACTTAGGTAGGATGGTGGAGTCCATACATCGCTTTTCCCTGGTGATTTCAATTGATCGACGCAACACTTTATTCTTATAGAAAAAAGAAGGAGTGTTGAGCATGAAACGAAGAACACGTACTTATTACACAGACACACA
>JBLING010000238.1:0-4546 GCA_047639155.1 bacterium | reverse complement strand
GAATTTGGAGCATCATATTAAAAATGTCTGGGTGTGCTTTTTCGATTTCATCAAATAGAATCACTGAATAAGGTTTGCGCCTTACTTTCTCAGTTAACAAACCACCCTCTTCATACCCGACATATCCAGGAGGGGCTCCAACCAATCTACTCACGGCAAATTTTTCCATGTATTCGCTCATATCGATACGAATCATGGCATCACGATTGTCGAATAAATACATGGCTAACACTTTTGCCATTTCAGTTTTACCAACACCAGTTGGGCCTAAGAATATAAATGAACCAATTGGTTTGTTCGGATCTTTTAGTCCCGCTCGCGTTCGTTGAATTGCTTTTGTTAATTTTTGTATAGCGTTATCCTGACCAATTACTGACTTCTTCAAATCATCAGCCATTGAGAGTAATCTGTTACCTTCACTTTTAGCTATTCGTTTTGTTGGAATGCCTGTGATCATGGCAACAACTTCTGCAACATCTTCTTCTGTTACATTGTATCGCTGCATTTTTGTGTCTTCTTCCCAACTAATCTTCGCAATATCCAATTGCTCCAATAATGTTTTCTCTTTGTCGCGCAACTTGGCGGCCTCTTCGTAACGTTGGCTTTTAACCACTTTGTTTTTCTCTTCTTTGATTTGTTCGATTTTTTCTTCGAGATCAAGAATATCCTGTGGTACGTGAATATTTGAAAGGTGAACACGCGCACCTACCTCATCCATAATATCAATGGCCTTATCTGGTAAATAACGATCCGTAATATATCGCACGCTGAGTTTAACAGCCGCTTCAATAGCCTCATCTGTATAGGTCACCGCGTGGTGGTCCTCGTACTTGGACTTTATGTTTGCTAGAATTTGAATTGTTTCGTCTGGGGTAGTCGGTTCAACCATTACAGATTGAAAACGTCTTTCTAGTGCACCATCTTTTTCGATGTACTGACGATATTCATCCAAGGTAGTTGCTCCAACACATTGTACTTCGCCACGTGCTAAAGCAGGTTTAAACATGTTTGAAGCGTCTAGACTACCAGAAGCCCCACCTGCACCAACAATGGTGTGGATTTCATCAATAAACAAGATAACGTCTTTCGACTTTTCCAACTCATTCATTACAGCTTTCATGCGTTCTTCAAACTGTCCACGATATTTTGTTCCAGCAACCAAAGAAGCAAGGTCGAGTGTAACTACACGTTTACCGAATAATACTCTTGAAACCTTTCGTTGTGTTATGCGTAATGCTAAACCTTCCGCAATTGCAGTCTTACCAACCCCAGGTTCACCAATTAAAACTGGATTGTTCTTCTTTCTCCTGGATAAAATTTGACTTACGCGTTCTATTTCTTTCTCACGACCAACAATAGGGTCTAGTTTATCTTGTTCAGCAAGTTTTGTCAGGTCGCGACCAAAATTGTCGAGCACGGGCGTCTTGGATTTGCCTTTGACACGCTTTGCTTCTGCTGATTTCTTTTCTTCCTTGTAAAAATCTTCTGGTGAGTCCGTTGACATTTCTGCCTTGATTTCAGGGTTATTGTTTTCTATAGCACCTTTAAATACGTCGTAGTCTACGCCATATTGATTCAACATTGAACTCGCAATGTTGTCCTCTTCGCGCAAAATAGATAGCAACAAATGTTCTGTCCCAATAATATCAGCCTTGAATATTTTAGCCTCTAAGTAGGTGATTTTTAGGGCTTTCTCAGCCTGTTTTGTCAATGGGATGTTGCCAAGATTTGTATTTTTTGAAGCCGTATCTCGGATACTGTCTTCAACAGATTTTTTTAAACGTAAAAAGTCAATTCCCATTGCCTTTAAGTGGACAAGTGCTTTTCCTTCGCCTTCTCTAATTATTCCTAGTAATAGGTGTTCTGTACCAATATAACCGTGACCAAGACGAATTGCTTCTTCCCGACTAAATTGAATGACTTCTTTGACTCTTGGTGAAAACTTAGCTTCCATATTTTATCTAACGTACAGTATGTCCAACAAATATAATTCCATTTTGTGTGCGACATAGATTCAGACATCCATGTCTGACAATTATGACCAGTAAATTGGATATACTGACAAGTTAGCAATAAAATATCAACTAAATCACCTGCCATTATGCCGTAGTTGCATGTTTATGTGGATTAAACTTATCGTATATCAATGTGTTAGCGTTTTGATTTCAAGTTATTCATGTTTTTTCAACATTGCGTAAAATAACCTTAAATTTTAGGAGCAGTCATGTTGTTTGACTACACCATTTACACCTAACTTCGTCGTATTGAATTTGAAGTATCTAAATGGAAATAAATAAGGGCCCAAAGAATAGGATAGAACGCAAGGGATTGGTCCTGTCAGAAGAAGGAAACCTAGGTAGAAAGCCTCCACAAGCATTACCACTTGAAGAAGCAGTATTGGGGGCCATGTTATTGGAAAAGGATGCACCTGTGCGGGTACTTGATGTTTTGATTCAAGAGGTTTTTTATCATGATTCGCATCAAATTATTTTCGCCTCTATCAAACGATTGTTTGATGTTGGCGAACCAGTTGATTTACTAACAGTTACTGAGGATTTAAGAAAAGCAGCACAGCTCGAGGCTGCAGGTGGAGCATATTACATCACCCAGCTCACCAACAAAGTAGCGTCCTCCGCGAATCTTGAATTTCACGCTAAAATATTACTGCAGAAGTACATCCAACGCGAGTTAATAAGAATATCAGGTCAAATTGGTCGGGATGCGTTCGAAGATACTTCTGACGCCTTTGCTTTGCTGGACGACGCTGAAAAGAAATTGTACGCGATTAAGGATGATACAATTAAAAAGAACTACGATTCAATAGATGACTTAATTCATAAGGCCATCAAACAGGTTGAGTCAATGAAAGATCAAGCTTCTGGTTTGACAGGTGTGCCTTCCGGTTTTACAAATATTGATAGGATGACGAATGGTTGGCAAAAGTCCGACCTTGTTATTTTGGCAGGTAGACCGGGTATGGGGAAAACGGCATTTGTTTTGGGTATAGCTCGAAACGCTGCAGTTGACCACAAAAAACCAGTGGCTATATTTTCACTCGAGATGTCGTCCCTTCAGTTGGTTACACGTTTAATTTCAGGAGAAACTGAGTTACCTGGCGAAAAATTCAGAAGTGGTAAGCTGGCCGATTATGAGTGGGAGCAACTCAACGCCCGCGTCCAAAACCTAAGCGACGCGCCAATTTATATTGATGACACACCTCAATTGAGCATATTCGACCTACGTGCTAAAGCGCGTCGATTAAAGTCGAACAAAGGCATTGAATTGTTGATCATCGATTACCTACAATTAATGCGTGGAGAGGACACGGGTAAAATTGGTAATCGAGAGCAAGAAATTAGTTACATATCAAGGTCGTTAAAGTCATTGGCTAAAGAACTGGACATTCCGGTAATTGCCCTGGCTCAGTTAAGTCGAGCTGTAGAGCAAAGACAGGACAAAATACCTATCCTTTCTGATTTGAGAGAGTCGGGATCTATTGAGCAGGATGCGGATATGGTTGGATTCCTGTATCGTGCAGACTACTATGGATTTACACAAGATGCAGAGGGGAATGATTTGACTGGACTTGCTGATTTTATTATCGCAAAACATAGGCATGGGAGTACAGGCAAAGCGCGTATTCGTTTCAGAGCAGAGTTCGCGAAATTCGAGGATATTGAGTACTTTGATGATGCCGATTCAGGGAGTAGTAGTATGACATTTGAGTCGAAGATGAACAACGATATAACCAATATTGCACCAGAGGAGGGTGATTATGAATTCTAATGTGCAAAAACTATCCTAAACACGTTTGAAAAGTAAAAATTAAACGTATTTTTGCACCCCAAAATAAAATCGATGTTTGCGATAGTAGAAATAGCAGGTAAGCAATACAAAGTAGAAAACGAACAGCAATTGTTCGTGAACAAGCTTCAGAATGATTCTGGTGATTCCTTGACTTTTAACAAGGTATTGTTGGTTGATAATGACGGCAAAGCGAAAATTGGAAAACCTTCAGTAAAGGGTGCATCCGTTTCAGCTAAAGTATTGGAACACGTAAAAAGTGATAAAATAATCGTTTTTAAGAAAAAGCGAAGAAAAGGTTATGCAAAGCGTAACGGTCACCGTCAAGATTATACGAAAATTCAAATCGAAGCAATTAAAGGATAAGACATGGCACACAAAAAAGGAGCTGGTAGTTCCAAAAACGGAAGAGAATCGCATAGTAAACGACTTGGGGTTAAAATTTTCGGTGGTCAAGCAGCCATCGCTGGTAATATCCTTGTTCGTCAACGTGGAACAAAGCACCATCCTGGAAACAATGTTGGGATGGGAAAAGATCACACCCTGTTTGCATTGACAGATGGCATTGTGATGTTTAAAAAAGGTAAGAACAACAGATCATTCGTTGCTGTAGACACTGTAACGGAATAGAAAAAACATAAATTATTAAAGGCGATTGTTTTACAATCGCCTTTTTTTGTTTTATTTAATCTGGATACACACAAATGCCTCTCCACGCAAAGCGTAAAGCAAACCTGAGGAT
>JBLING010000237.1:0-4566 GCA_047639155.1 bacterium | reverse complement strand
ATTCTTCATTAGGAAACTCTTTTACAAATTCTAGAATATTCATACTCTTATTTTTATTCAAGAGTACAAGCTCAAAATGCAGCCAATCTGCATTTTCGATTTAACAGGTATGTTTGTGCAGAATCAATGACATAATACGTATTGTGTTGATTGATGACGTGTTTATTGGTTGACTCAGGACGGATTGACTAAGACTGGTTGACGCAAGACTGATTGACTCAGGACGGATTGACTCAGCATTGCCTTGTATTATATATAGGTATCTAGCTTCTTGTATAGAATCTCCAATCAAAAATCTCCAATCTTCATTCTCTCTTTTCCAATTAACAATTCCGCTTTTGTTGTATACTCGTACCATGCTTTATAGCTTGCTCAAGTTTGCGTTATCTTATGCTACACGGAAGTACTTTGTTCAGATTCATGTATTAAACGAACAAAACATCCCAAAAGATAAACCAGTAATGTTGCTACCGAACCATCGAAGTGCATTTATGGATCCAATTGTTATCGCAACTCAAATCAAACGCACTACATATTTTCTTGTACGCGGCGAGTCGTTCAACAACCGCATGATGGTAAAGGTGTTCAACAGACTGAAGATGATTCCCATTTACCGACGAGCGTATGATCCAGATAAAGTAGATCAAAACAAGGATATCTTTAAATACTGTCATCAATTGATGGAGCGTAACGGGTGCTTAATGATTTTTCCAGAGGGAATATGTCAAACAAAGTATTTATTAGCGCCATTAAAAGCAGGCACGGCACGAATAGCTTTAGAAGCGGAAGCAAAAAACAATTATGAGCTGGACTTGCATATTATACCTATCGGTATCAATTACTCAAACCCGCATAGATTTCGTGGCAACTTAACAATAGATATAGGCGATCCAATCAAACCAAAGGAGTTTAAAGAAAAATATGAGGCAGATCCTTGGGAAACGGTTAATGCGCTTACGGCCGAGATTGAAAAAGAATTATTAAAACGAATTATAACGGTTGAAGACCAGGAGCAAATCCGAACAGTCTTGCATATCGAGAAATTGTTTCAAGGACAAAACACAGGGCATCCTTTTGAAAATGAAGATTGGCACCAAACCCGAAAGGGAATAAATGAGTTTATCGAAAAACAAAAGCAAAGCAACAAGAAAGCTTTCGAGGACTTCGAGACAAAGCTTAAGACCTACGTTGGCACATTGCATCGAATAGGGGTTGATAAAAATGTATCTCTTCTAAATCAATCCGGCAGAAAAATAAGTCGACTACTGGTACTGCGATTTATAATCCTCACAATTGGTTTTCCATTATTTGTGGTGAGTTATTTACTGCATATAATCCCTTTTCAACTAACCAGAACATTATCTCTAAAAGTTGTAAGACGGGTTGATTTCATGGGCTCGGTGTCTTTAGCCTTGGGCCTGTTGGTCTTTACAATCTTTGGGGTGGGGCAAACGTATATCGTTCACCAAATTTTTGATAATTGGTGGTTGACTTTGGGCTTTTTCTTTATTTGGCCGAGTTTAGGAATGCTTGCTTATGGATATCTCGCTGAATTGGTGAAACTAAAAGAGGCATATCGTTGGATGCGGGTAGGGAATAAACGAATATCACTATTAAAGGAACTGAAAAAGGATCAAAAGGCATTGATCTCATACCTTCAAACAAACGGTACAATCAAAGATAATTGATGATGCCAAAGTGTATTTTGGCTTGGTTGAATTTTATGCCATTTCCCTGTTCACTGCCCAACGCATAAGCCAAACTAAGTATTCCAGCGTTTACGTCTAAATGAACTCCTGCGCCAAATCCAAATGGTATATCAGTAATTACGCCTAATTCCGGATTGCTCTTGTCTTCAGTATAAGCGGCATTTGCAAAAAGTTGGAAGAATGCATTTTCTCCTAAAATGTAGCGGTATTCAATTCCAACTATCGTAACACTATTTGCCAGTAAAGACTCTTCGTTAAATCCACGTAACGAATTTGTGCCACCAAACCGATACAAGTCATTAACAAAAACGGTCTCTGTAATCATTTGCTTACCACTTAATAATCCAACCAGTGTACTCTTTTTGCCAATTGGGAAGAACAATGACAGGTCGTAAGAGAATTCTGCTTGGAGCGATTTTAGTTTAATGGAATCATAAACAGAATATGCTTCATTATTGGCATTTAGAAATTGCACTTGTTCGATGCGAATGTCTTTCAATACGTTTCGGCGACCCACATTTCCGTCTATTTCAAGGTCAAAACCCTTTCTGGGATTTAAAGGATTGTCAAGTCTAGAACGTTTTAGCTGAATTCCGTAACTCGTTGTACTTACGGGATTTCTTGTGGGAATAGTCCTCGTTGACCTTATATTACTAGTGTCTGCAAATATCAGGGCTGACTGTGTATTTTGAACGTATAACTTCATGTAGTCAGTGCCTTCAAACAAATACCGAACACCTAATTTGGTTTTAAGGGTAAAAAATTGTGTGTCGAACTTTACGTATTCAAAATTGCCATCAACGCCAACAGGGCTTTTTAGTAAGTATGGAATTTGGCTGTTCATCTTAAGCTGTTGCGATCGGGCAGCGAAACTTTTCCAATGCAAATCGTATCCAATTCCACGACGCAACAGGTTTTTTAAGCTCAAGTTTACCTCCCCAGTAATTAACAAACTGTTTTGATTTCCAGTTGTATTGGGCGCAAATCCGACAATTCCATCAGCTTGATCTGTACGTCGGTGTTTTAGGTATAAAGTTATCTGTACGCGCTGACCTGTGAAATAGATTCTTGGGTTTGCAGTAATGGTGGTAAAGGGTAGTTTGGCTAGTTTTTCTCTAATTTTACTAGCCAATTTTTCGCTGTACGGCGCATCAGGTTCAATCCCTAAGTATTGATATAAAAACGATTTGGAGACTCTAGCATCTCCTAAAACTGCTATTGTGTCAAATTCGAAATATCGATTACGCATAACATTAAAGGTGCCACTAACAATGTCTTCTTCTGATGTTTCTACATTATCCAATTTTACAACGGCAAACGGAAACCCGTGATTCTCTCCGTATTTCAGTACGCGTTGAACAATACGATTGAAAGAAGCTGGATTAATGGGTTTCCCCGATAAGGATGTTGGATTTATACCAGATTCTTGGAGCCAGTTTGTCGCATGTTCATTGAACGTCAATTGGGTCCATCGGAACTTATTCCCTATAAATAGATGCGCAATTATTTGGTTTGTGTCAAGTTCGAAGCTGTCGACAGAAGCACTTAAGTAGCCTTCTTGTCTTCGACTTTCAACCAAAGATCTGACATAGTTCATTGCGCTGAATATGTCAGAGAATTTAGTCTCAAAGTCATTTGATGTCACATATTCTTGGGCGGCGCTATCTACTGTTCGGTAGATAACATTAACGTTGGTCTGAGCTTCTACAGTCAGAGTCAAGACCAAACAGAGCAACAGAAGCGCTATATGTTTAAAAGAATTCATTTCAATCTATCCATTTCTGGATATGACTTCGTAAAGATACAACACGCAAACACACTGCCTTTCAGTGTCCCATGTATGTGATTTTATTCTCATTTAATTTTGGCGGTTGTGTGAAACGCCTTTAAATAGTAGGGTTCAAAATAGGCAGTATCTTCAAAATCTTTGATTTCCCACCGCGTATAAGCTAAAGGTCCGATGTGTTTAGCCGACAAGAAATCTTGGCTATGACTGTGAAGATGCTTGTGTTGGATCGTCTCTGATATTTTAGCAGCGCCACTACCCATAAAATGCATAACACTATTGTCTAAATCAGATTGGAAAGACGACTCATCAATAACCAAAGACCTGGGTTCGCTTACAATAGATAAGTCCCCCCTAAATCCTGCGGTATAAACTTCCATTCTTCTCGCATCGATTGCAGGGCGAATTATATCTGTTTCATTAACGCTCTGATTTTGCAAGAAACCAAATGCCAAAACCTCCAATGAGTTTATAGCAATAAGTGGGATGTCCAATACGTAACATAAGCCTTTGGCAATTGACGTTCCGATCCTTAAACCTGTATAAGAACCAGGGCCGCCACATATTGCGATGGCGTCCAAATCAGTAGTTTTAAGATTACAATCTTTGAGCAGCTGTTCAATTAGAACTGTGGTAATCGCGGCATGTTGAAAGGTTTGTTCTTCTTTTAATTGGCCCAAACACGTATCGAAATCTTGAAACAAAGCAACAGAACAAACTGGTCCGGAGGTCTCAATACATAAGATAATCGCCATTGTGCAAAGATGCACGATTTTACAACATTTGAGGCCAAGTTGTTCGGTCTCGTTTATCTAATATTGCAACAAATCCTATAGATGGAAATATTCAACAACCCACCAAAATGTACTAAGAGACCACACCGAATGGAAATTCATGGCGATGTGCGTACAGATGATTATTACTGGTTAAACAATCGTGAAAACCCAGACGTAATTCATTATCTAAATCAAGAAAATGCGTACACAGAAGCGGTGATGAAGGATAGTGAACCTTTTCAAACTTTACTGTATGAAGAAATGGTGGGCAGAATTAAACAAGATGATGCGTCGG
>JBLING010000236.1:0-4612 GCA_047639155.1 bacterium | reverse complement strand
GGCGGTAACTGCGGCCCAAGCACCTCGTTGGCATACTTTACGTACTCCGGGATTGAAGCCATCATGTTCGAGACTATCAAACCTTTGAGGTTCTGTTGATATTTCAAAGCGTATTCCATGCACAGAATCCCTCCCCAAGAACTGCCGAGCAGATAGAAATTATCCGCGTTTAGGCCTAAGGCAATTCGCACTTGTTCTACTTCGTCGACGTAACGTTCAACACTCCATAAGTTGCTGTCGTTTGGTTGATCACTATATGCAGATTCAAGCTGATCATAGTAATAATATTCGATATTGGCGTAGGGGAAATACGAGTCGAAAGACTCAAAATATTCATGCGTTGCACCGGGACCTCCGTGCAATAACAGCACTTTCATTGTTGGATTGTTACCAACCCTTTTTGTCCATACGTTGAATTCCCCGACTGGCGTTTGAATGGGAATCATCTTTACACCGCCGCTTAATTTATCGTCCCTGTTGGAATAATCAAGATAACTATTCTCAGGAATTGTCTTCGTTTCTGTCTCCGTATTTGAACTGCAACCAATCAATAAAAAGATTGCCACTACATAGGATAGGTACCGCATAAGTTTACTGTGTTATTGGGTTCCAAATTACACAAAATTTTGGTTTCGCTTTTTGAGTGGAAAACTATCAACGAAAGATCTTTTGATTCAATACAATCCTTCTTCATACGAAACCCTTTTGCCCTCCTTTAATATTTCGATCGTTTGATTCACATAAAACTGGTCATCTTCTTCTTTGATTGGTTCAATATCGACACTGTCTGGAAGTGTATAAGATACTGATAAGTTATAGTCCCCCATAACTTCATGTGTATATGCAAATTCTATATCTGTCGATATAGGATGGATGGACTCAAACCAAGCATCGGAAAGTATTTTGTATTCGGCATGGTTAAGGTCTTGACCGTTCCCACCTTGGATATACCCCAGTTTATGCAGTTTAATCTTATTATTAAGACTTCGTCTGTGTTCATTTGCCGTATGCGACGCCATGGTATAGATGGATGTAACATAAAAATATGAAGACAAAACCAACACTACAACGATGTACTTCTTGAACGACCCAATGGACTTTTTTCTAAACATCCGCTGCGTAATCTTTGGTCCGTATCGCCCTAATATAAAGAGGAGTATAACTGATAATAAAGTAATATAAAACACATTCATAAAGAGTGGAGATGAACGAGTTAAAGCACTCACGTTGTCTTTTGTTTCAGATGCAAAGACAACCAACACCAACCAATTCACGAAGATCAGAAAATAAAGACCTTTGTGTTTCTTCCAATGACTGCTAAGACTTGGAAATACAAAATTTATCGTACGATTTGACCAGTTGTACATTGGGTTAAACTCGTTACTCTTTAGATTCTACTATCGCATTTAAGGCCGACTCTTCTTCTATGGTGTAGCCCTTCGTTCCATCACACCATGTTGTATACATGTATTCAGAACTACGAAGTAATTTGTCCTCGTATGGTTGGAGTCGGGAATGATTTAAATCGCTGTGCCCATAAATTATGTATTCCCTTTCCGTTATAAACGATGCAGTACAAGAACCGTCGCTCGTGTACACATCAACTGTATCTGAGGTAAGATTCCCTTTAAAAGTTTTGGAAACCAACATACTAGCCCGATAGCAAATCAAATGAATCGGAACTGGATGACTGATAAAAGTCTGTCTTGGGACATAAGGTACGACCGTTAGGCCAGTATCATAAACGACAAGGGTAGACAATTCCAAGACTTTGCCTTTTACCACAAAGTCTGCAAGATTATAGGCTTGTTTGGGCGGCCATTTGATACAACTGCACGAGTTAGATTCAAGTGCAAAACATATAATGACAAGAAACAGGCCAGTTCTTTTTACCTGATTTAATGTTTTGCTCGACATAAGTTTTCTATTTTCTCCATTCATCCTTTAACAGACTATATCCCAACGAATCTTCATTCTTTTCATCAACTTGATAGTGCTCACGAAATATGCCTTCTTTACTAAAACCGAAATTATCTAACAATCGTATGGAGGCGGCATTTTCTTTTCCGACAAATGCTTCTACACGATGAAGATTCATTAAATCAAAACCATGCTTCAATATTGCCTGCATTGCCTCTGTCATCTGACCTTTGCGCTTTAAACCTTCGTCGAATAATCCATAACCAATTTCAGCTCGATCGTGGTCAATGTACCAGGTATGAAATCCACACCAGCCAACAACCTTATCCGAACCGTTTTGCAACAATTGAAAATATTCAAACTTCCGATTATACGTGGAAAGGCCTTCTGCAAAGCGTATTTGCTCTTTTTCAAGAGCCTCTATTGTTGTCGCCCCTAAAAACGTCATGAGGTCATTTTGCGCATATGTCGTATGCACATACGTCATTACTTCAGGTGTTATCTTTCGCAGTAAAAGTCGAAGCGTTGTTATGGTTTCAATCTGCATTTTAGGATTACAATTTAAGTTTTAGAATCACAGTTAGTGCAACTTGTTGGCTTCATCGTAGGTTATATATTCTGAACGACTAATGGTATAAAACACATTTCCATTGCTGTCGGTTATAAAACCTTTAGATTCATCTGCAAATGGAAACCGAATCTCATACGTCCGACTTTGTTTAACCAATATGCCATAGGTTTCTCGGCCATTTTCAATATTTACAGCGTTTTGCGAATATGTGTATTCTTTGGTTTGTCCGGAGCTATCAGACACTGTAAAGCTTTTTTCATCAAAGAAGATATCGAGTTTAAGCCCTTCTGGGTTGGTCGCTTTCCAATGACCTCGATAGGTAGTAGAACCGCTACAGGAAGTAAGAATCGTTGTGACTAAAACAACTAGTAAAGTGGAGATTGATTTCATTTGGTGGTTTATTTCTCTCCAATTATAAACAAATAATCGCCCAAGTCATTTTTATAGTCGTTTATGATTTCTTGTATATGATTGTTATCCATGTAGTCTCTTAACTTTTTTAATCCGTTCGCTATACTTTCTTTAGTTGGCAAAACAGCAATTGAATCCTCCATCATTCTCGGGAAGTAGTAGTTGAGCCAATAGCCTTTTTGTTTGATCAGGCAAAGTGGCAAATAACACAAGTTTCCTCCTGGTTTTAATACGCGTTGAATTTCTTGGAAACCCTAATTCAAGTCCGTCTAATGGTGAATCGACAAACTCACCAAGACGCCATCGACAGACCGGTCTGCCAAAGGAATATCCTCCGCAATGCCTTTTAACTAGGTTATTTCTCCTGGCTTTAGCCTCGCTTTGATTAACATTTCGTCTGACGGTTCAAGACCAGCCATATTCATCCCCATTTTATGGAGCGCAGCTGTATAATTCCCGGTTCCACATCCTACATCTAGATACATTGCATCTCTTACTTCGGATTTGAGCAAGTTAAACATCCTTTGGGCTAAATACGGATCTGCCTTACAGGTTGAATCATATCGCACTCCTATTGAATCGTATCATTCTTTTGTGTTCATACGTTTATTCATTACTGCATCGCTAAAAGGCAGCAGAAATTTGAACGATGGTTATGGCAACTGGTCCTGTCGGTGATATTTGATAATTGTCCAAATGGATCCGTTTTTTGTCGTCATTTTATCCAGTGAACCTTTATCGGATAGACCATTCAATACCGCTTCGCTTTCGCCTCGTGGCGTCCCTGAAAGTTCGGAATACTCTTTTGCGGTAAGCGAATGATGTTTTGAGATCAGCGTTTCTCAATTTTTGCTGTATTCACTTTTTGTTACTTGAGGATTTAGTTTCAGGATGGCTGATTCTTACAGGGCGTACGGTTTTGAGCCGAAAACGATTTCTGTATCCCCAGAATCATCCAAAAAGAAAATGGGGGGGAGAATCCCCTAACACCCAATTCCTTGCCCAACTTTAGATCTTCTGCGAATCTTGCTTTGGCCTTTCCGTCAAAGTCTGTTTTCAACTGGTCGACTTGCAGCCCTACTTTTTGTGCAGCCGTAGCTAAATGCTCCCATTTCACAATATTCTTTTTTCGCAGAAACACCATTTCTCTTATTTCTCTTAGAAACAAATGGGCTTTTTTTTCGTCTTGCATTTGTGCTGCTTTAAACGCAATAGAAGGAGGATATGAAGAGTTTAGTGGGTCTTCTAACCACACATCACCGTCAATCGGCATATCATAATGCATACTCACTTCGTCTCAGTGACCCGCTACGTCTGATGGCTCGTTAATCCCACCACTGTTATAACTCCAATCGGGTAATAAACCGCCCATTCTATATTCTATCTCTAAAACGTTTCCGTATTCTAATTTCAGTTTACGTAATTGTGGCTCTATGCCCCAACAGGATAAGCAAATTGGATCCGTATAGTTAAATCATCTTAACCGATTTCTTTTTTACTTAAACAGTGGTTTAATGGGACGTGTCTGCATTTCCTTCAGGTGTTTCACAAACCCCAGTTTCTATATCGCATATAAGCGGATTATCTTTTGTCTCCATTTTTCTATTGTTGCGCATTAGACGGATCATTCCGGTTATGACAAGTATGATGGCTGATATACTACGTATCCGTTTCATTGTTCTAATTGTTATTGCACAAGTTCTTCAACCG
>JBLING010000235.1:0-4613 GCA_047639155.1 bacterium | reverse complement strand
TAAGATTTGATAAAGCCTTGAAAGACGTCTTTCAAGGTAATAAACTGTTACTTAACTTTATCTCTTAAGTGGTAAACATTAGGCTGACGTTTTACACTATCAAACATTAATAGATTTAAACAAAATGGAAATTAATAACCTAGAAGTAGGCATGTATTTTATTAGAGTTATATATTCTGATAAGAAAGATGCTACTTATAAACTTATCAAAAAATAAAAACAGCTTTCATTAATTTAATGAGTAAATATAAATGGGATAACAACGAAATGGCAACAATGTGTATAAAACATAGCTAATAAAGGCTTTACGAGAGGTTCGTGCTTGTTTTCGAAGACCTCAAAGTTTTTAAATTTGGCTTTAAAAATTGATAAGTTAAAAACAAAATATAAAAATTCGGCTCACTTTAATCCGATGTGGGTGGATCACTTTACCAGATATTTCCAGATAACACTTCTCTGGCCTTATACCCAGCAAAGTTTTGATTTGCAAAGACTTCAAACTCAAAGAAATCGACGAGCTCGGTTAGCTCTGCATCCTTCTTTTTCGAAAACGCCTTTTGCGCAGCAGTTCCAAAAACGAAGTCCATTTCCGACAAACCTGTACCTCGGTTTCTACCGTATAAGAAATAAATTTCATTCTCTCCAGCATTTATGTCTTTGGCTTTTACCATTGGTCCTGAAGCGTTGTACCAAATGTGAATGGTAAGATCATTACACCCCTTACATTTCTTTATGAACTTGGTATAAGGAAAACTCCCTTTCATATGCATGGATCCATTGGTTATACCTACGGTATCCATAGGTGTTTCCTGGGCACTAGCGTTGAAAGCTATACCAAGCAAAACGACTAAAATTGAAATGTATCGACTCATGATGTTTTCTGTTTCTCCAAAAATAGGGTTCAGGAAGACAACAACAAATCAGAATTAGCTTCTCCACCTGCTATAAATAGAATTTCGAAGTATAACGAGAAACAACGCTGTTCTATTTTATAACCAACAACCTACCAGTGACATATTGTTTCATATGAAACCCATCGATCATCCCAGTGTATCGCGCCATATACAAATAGGTCCCGGAAGACACCAACTCATTTTGAAATCTCATGTCCCACTTTTGGGTAATATCTCTTGATTCAAACACTTTTTGGCCCCAGCGATTATAAATTTCAATGGAGTAGTCGATTAACTTATCGCAATTGGACACAGGACCAAACGACTCATTAAGTCCATCATAATTGGGTGACACCGCATTTGGGAAGAACAAGTCACATGCGCACTCTTTCAACTCTACTTCAATTTGTGCAGAATCTGAACCACATTGATTTTTAGCGTTCACTTTTAATGTTCCATCGTACTGGTTCAGGGTAAAAGACTTCGCATTATGCGTCCCATTCCAAATAACCTCCGCATTGTCTACCCCAGAATTAAGGACATATTCCTCTTTGTCACATAACAAAAAGTCTTCTGGCAAATCAAAAATGGGTTTAGTGAGTCCCTTAACATCTATTGAATCCTTTAGCGAACACTGCTCCCTGCTTGCTGTAAACCAATACTTTCCTGGCTCCGTAAAGTATAATGCCTTACCTGTTTCACCTGTGCTCCACAAATACGTATACGGTCCATTAATTTTAACCTGCTTGAATATTGTATCTCCTTGACAAAGGACTGTATCTGATCCAAGATTAAATGATTCAATTGTCAACTCTTTTACGGATATCTCGTCGAAAGCGATACCACACATATTTTGTGCTGTAACTGTATTGGATTGGGTAGCGTTCACATATCTGTTTGCCGAGGTTAATCCATCGTCCCAAATAAAGGTCTGTCCATCGGGTTGGGCTTGTATAACCAATAAAAGGGAATCACCAGTACAGAACGTTTCGTCACCATTGATATTAATTCGTGGGGCAATAAGCGTTTCTATTTTTATGGAATCTGAGGAATAACACTTTGAACCGTTCCATGCCTTTACCCAATAGGTCCCTTTATTCGCTACTGTGCGCGTTGAAGACCTAGAACCATTGTCCCATTCTATTTTATCATATGCGCCTTTGATTTCCAAAGGAACAATTTCTCCTTTACAAACCGTGGTGTCTTTACCCAGCGTAAACGCAGCGGGGACACTGGTTACAAAAACATGGATAGTATCCAACGTTTTGTTCCCACACTTGTCGTTGTACGTAACCGTGTAGAGCGTATTTGTTTTAGCGGATGAAGTTGGGTTGCGCTTTGTTGACGAATTTAAAGCAGTTGTCGGCGACCACGTATAGACATTGTCGCTGCTTTCTCGTGCATTTAATTGTGCGTCCTCACCTTCGCAAATATGTAATGAGTCTGGTACGATTATATCGTCGCTTAAACATGCAATTTGTGTATTGCGCTCTCCACCGGTGGCTGAGGTAAAACCCCAGTACACCATGTTTTGTCCTTTAAAAATATCTCTTACGATATCGTATGATTTTGTCAATCGCAGACTGCAATCAAACCACACGCGTATTGTTTTGGTTGGCTCATGCCATGTGATTCTTACCAGGTGGTCTTTACCATCTTCTATGTTTGCTCCAGACGCATTCGCATTCACAGGACCTGCCAAACTATTCTGTCCTTTGTGGCTAACATCCCCATTTTTTAAAATGCCGATATGGTCATTCGACAAATCGCCTTCAGATGTATTTTGATAATCATCAAACTCTACACCTAAACTTGGTGAAAAACCTTGATACCCCAATCCACCACCCGGCGATCCAAGTGCATTTGTTCCTACAGTTTGTAATACAAAAACGATTCCATCAGCACCTTGGTCTCTGTTTCCAAAATTCAATTTAAATTCAAGGTCGAAATTCTTGGTGAGGTCAAGCTTATCGGCATACCATACCGAACCATTTTGGCCATTTGATGCAGCCGTTAGCTGGTAACACTGTCCTCCTGACGATTTTGCTGTTCCATTTGTAAAGTAACTCTGTGCTTGTGACTGAGAAATAATGCAGCATAAATATAGAAAGAATGACAACTTAACGGCGCCATTGATACTTTGAAAACTATGACGTAATACAATCATTGATCTATTGCCTCTATTGCCTCTATTGCCTCTATTGCCAAGTTTGGAGAATGCTTCAAATATATTGTTCTCTTTTCTCATAAAGCAAAGGTTACGCATTCATTTGAGTCTAAATTATTCAATAAACGTGCCAATATTGAATTTACAAGGATACCAACACAATTAGACAAACCATCCTCCAATATGTGCACATTTCAATCCAACAAACCATTTGAAACAACTTTTTTATCACGAAACGATAATGGCATAAAACTTCAACCCCATTTAATTATTATTTACTAAAATTGTTTAAACAATTTCCCTCATATTCTCTCGTTGTGTTCTGTATCCCCATCTTATTAAAAAAAACAGACCGGCATTCACAACCCATTCAACCACGACTTACACCGATTAACCCAACACCACAGAACAACTTTGTGATTTGTATCTTTACTAAAATAATGCACCCGATATCAATTAAAGTTTCGATGCGCATAACTGCTATTACGCTATTCATTTTGTTGGGCCAAAGCGCTTTGGCAGATACTACAAATAGTGCACCTCAGTATCGATGGCGTATCTCCAACATGAATGGATATCCCATATATTCAGATATTGACTATACTCAAGCCACACTATTTGGACATAAAACCTGGCAAATGGATGAACGTTTGATTCAAACGGGTATCACCTTATTTGCCGTTCCTCAATTGTCGATATCCTTTATAGATCCGAAGTCTGCTTGGCATTATGCCTTAGAAACACGGGTATCACCTTACACCAACCTCTTCGCGACTAGTGGGAGTTACCCAAAACCATACGAAAGAGCTGATTATGCACTGAACGTACTGATTGGTAAATCTATCCGACATCGCTCTTGGAATAACCGCATTTTTGTTGGATTCAGTACGCGGTACGTCGCTACTTTCTTAATGAACAGTCCGGACCAAGATGTATTTTATGGGAAACCTGATTCAAACCATCTGGAACCCGGATTCGCAATTAAATATGAAATCACAAAAATTTTGGGAGAAAAAGAACATTGGGAATTGGGTCTAGGGATCAATCAAATTTGGTACCCGTCAAAAATCCATGTATTGAACCTGGGTTTGGTGTTGGGATACAGGTTTGGTAAGCCAGCTGGATCGAATCCAAACTAAATTATAACTTCAATTGTTACTGACTTTGTAAGACTTGTTATAATATTGTATAAACAATTTTATATCGACCAAGTCGTTATCAGTACAATTTGAAGCGTATAATCGCCATATGTTTTGCAAGCCTACTCCTCATTTCAAATGTTGGTTTGACGTATGCTATGCACTATTGTGGTGGCAAGGTTGTCAAAAACCAACTCACCATTATTGGCAATAGCCAATTGGATTGTGGTATGGCCATGGACGACCAATCATGTGCAAATCACCACGATTCCAATAATGTTCGAAATCAATGCTGCAGTAATGAAATCATTCATTTAACCATTGACGGTGACTTTGAAAGCCCATTGGTCAGCGAAAGAAAAAGTGATATCACTGACTTTGCTTTATTTTCTAATTACACTTTCACCCAGATAG
>JBLING010000234.1:0-4635 GCA_047639155.1 bacterium | reverse complement strand
ACACATTGGCGAAGTCAGGTCAATGTTAAGTTTCATCCAAATGATGTCAATGATATTTATTTTGCTGCCATTTCTGTCAAGGACATTTTGGATTCAGCAATTGGCACCATTGGTGTTGAATCAATCCCTGAGTCTCGTGTGTTCGCTGTTAAGCAAAACCAGCCAAACCCTTTCAGTGAAAACACAAAGGTTGTTATTTATCTGCGTGCTGGAAGTGATTTAACGTGCACTGTGACCGACTTAACCGGAAAGGTTGTTTCAACGCAGAACATGGGATATAAAGGAGCAGGTCACCACGATATCATTATCAATGGAGACGACTTGACTTCAGGTATCTATACATATACCTTGAGAACCAGAGACAGTGAGGTAACGAAGAAGATGCAGGTGGTGGATTAGGTTGTTGGGTTATTGGGGCGCTTCGCTTTTGGAACACGCTGTAAGTTGAATCTTATATGATTCAACCGTCAATCGTCACTGATGATTTATTAAGGGCTCTGAGAAATTAGGGCCCTTTTTTGTGTATTCCTGTTAATTGATAATGTAGAATCGTGCAGGATTAAATGACATTGCGAAGCGAGAGATGGCAACGCAGAAATGCGGGCCAGCTTAGGGGTGAATGCATGAGGCATTAGGAAATCAATAAAAGTGCTTGCATTTCCCTGCCAGTTGGCTGGGCCTTTCATTAGATTTTGTATGCCTCAGGCAGGGCGGTTGGATAGCATATTTCTGTGAGAGACTTCCGTCGGTAGACAGACACAGTTTTGTTTACTTTTTGGTCTACAAAAAGTGAAAGCGGGTTATAGAGCTGGTAAGCCCTAATCAAAGAAAACGCAGTATATGCCTATCGAAAAAAAAATACGATTGTATGCGCTATTATTCACCATTAATATTTTACTTTTGCGACCCTTAAAATAAGGATGCGGGTGTGGTGAAATTGGTAGACACGCTAGACTTAGGATCTAGTGCTTAACCGCGTGAAGGTTCGAGTCCTTTCACCCGCACTTTTTTTCTTAACACAATTCAACTTTAACTATTTCATTTAGACGTGAACGTAACATTTGAAGAAAAAGACGCTTTGAATGCGTTGCTTACGATTGAACTAAATCCTACGGATTATCAACCGAAAGTAGACGCAGAACTAAAGAAGTACAGAACAAAAGCCAATATCCCAGGGTTTAGGCCAGGTAAAGCACCAATGGGTGTTGTCAAAAAAATGGTTGGTACCCCAATGTTGGTTGACGAAATCAACAAACTTGCCAGCGATTCATTGTTTAAACATCTTGAAGAAAACAAAATTGATGTACTGGGACAGCCTCTTGCGTCAGCAGAACAAAGTGAAATGGATTTTGAAAATCCAGGCGACTTTATATTTAAATTCGATTTAGGACTTGCGCCTAAGTTTGACCTAAATATTAGCGCAAAAGACAAGGTAACTCGATATGTAATCACAATACCTTCAGACGAGGTAGATAAAGAAGTAGACAACAATTTGCGACGTTTTGGTAAAATGTTGGACATTGATGTAACCGAAACAGATCAAGACACGGTAAAAGGCATGTTGACTGAATTGGATAAATCTGGAAAGCCTTTTGAAGGTGGCGTTGCAGACAAGGAGTCAACTGTTTTACTTGAAATGGTTAAGGATAAAGCAACTCAAAAATCACTTATTGGATTAAAAGTTGGTGATACTGTTCAGGTCAACATTTTTAAGTTCTTTAACGACAACGAAAAAGTGATGGCAAGTACGGTTGGATTGCCTGCTGAAGGTGTAAAAGACCTAAACAAGGATTTTAACTTGGAAATCACTGAAGTAAAACGTTTCGAGAAAGCAATTCTTGGTCAAGATTTATACGATCAAGTATTGGGAAAAGATGTGGTTAAAACCGAGGAAGAGTTCAGAGCAAAGTTGAGCGAGAACATCGAACAATATTATAAGTCTGAAGCAGAGAATCAAATCGATCACACTGTTTCTCATTTAATTACAAACAAACACGACAAGATTAACTTGCCAGATGCATTTTTAAAGCGATGGTTGGTGAAGTCATATCCAGACAATTACAATTCGGAAAATATTGACGATCTGTACGGTAAAGAATCTGATCAATTAAGACGCCAATTGGTATCTGAAAAAGTGGTATCTGAATTCAAACTTGAAGTTACTCAGGAAGATATTAATCAAATTTCTGTTGGATATACTGCGCAAATGTTACGTCAGTACGGAATGAACAATCCAGATTTGGAAACAATCCGTTATTTCGAAGAGAAAAACAAAGAGGACAAGAACTATATGCGTAAGATTGGTGATATCGCCATCGACCGTAAAGTAACGGATCAGGTTAAAACCATGGTTACGCTTAAGGACAAAAAGATTTCGCTAGAAGATTTTTATAAAATGATTGAGAAACACAATCATGAACATAATCACTAAGGATTTGTTTTCTCTTTAAAACATCGCATTTTATCACATTGGTCACTCGACCTTTAATTGTCTATTTCTTCAGATAAGGGTACTGTGCTTTAATGAAAAAAAATACGTTGTTTTGGTAAAAATTATATACTATGGATTACGGTAAAGAGTTTAAAAAATACGCAACGCAACATATGGGAATGAACAGCATGCATGTTGATCATTACATTGAAAGCAGTTTGCGCCCAACGGGATTAACCCCAAATATTATTGAAGAGCGTCAGTTAAATGTTGCTTCGATGGACATTTTCTCACGTTTGATGATGGATAGAATCATCTTTCTGGGAGTGCCAATTAACGACCAAGTAGCGAATATCGTAATGGGTCAGTTGTTGTTTTTAGATTCAACAGATCCGAACAGAGATATTCAAATTTACATAAACAGTCCTGGGGGTTCAGTGTACGCTGGCTTAGGTATTTACGATACCATGCAATACATCAACTCTGATGTGGCAACCATATGTACTGGGATAGCGGCAAGTATGGCAGCAGTGTTATTGTGTGCAGGCACCAAAGGCAAACGAACTGCCTTGAAACATTCCAGAACCATGATTCACCAACCTTTAGGAGGAGCTCAAGGTCAGGCTACGGATATGGAAATTACCGTAAACGAGATTAAGAAATTAAAGAAGGAATTATACGATATCATCACAAATCATAGCGGACAAACCTTTAAAAAAGTATCAGCAGATTCTGATAGAGATTATTGGATGACTGCCGATGAGGCCAAGAAATATGGCATGGTAGATGATATTTTAATGCGTGCAAAACCTAAAGCTTAAACGTCGTGAGTAAAGAAGAAATAATTTGTTCTTTTTGTGGTAGAAAAAGTGGGGACGTTGGCCTGCTTGTATCTGGTATCGATGCACACATTTGTAACGAATGTATCGAACAAGGTCATCGTATTTTAAGTGAAGAAGACAACCACAAAGCCAAGGTAGCGCAAGCGAGTAAATTTAAAGTAGACCTTCTTAAACCTAAAGAAATAAAGATACATCTTGACGACTATGTAATTGGTCAAGACCAAGCCAAAAAAGTGTTATCGGTTGCGGTATACAATCACTATAAACGATTGATGTCAACCAAACAAGATGTAAACGACGATGTGGAGATTGAGAAATCAAACATATTGATGGTCGGTCAAACTGGTACTGGTAAAACGTTGATTGCTAAGACGCTAGCTAGAATATTGAAAGTTCCGTTTTGTATTGCAGATGCAACTGTACTTACAGAAGCAGGGTATGTTGGTGAAGATGTTGAAAGCATTATTACTCGATTACTGCAGGCTTCAGATTATGATGTAGAATCAGCTGAGCGCGGTATCGTTTATATAGACGAAATCGACAAAATCACCCGCAAAAGTGATAATCCAAGTATTACGCGCGATGTGAGTGGGGAAGGAGTACAGCAAGGTTTATTGAAGTTGTTGGAAGGGACAATAACAAATGTACCACCACAAGGAGGCAGAAAACATCCAGACCAAAAATATATAGCCGTTGACACCCGAAACATATTATTCATATGTGGGGGTGCATTTGAAGGTATTGAATCAATCATTCAGCGACGTGTAGCTACTTCGAAGGTCGGGTTCAAAAAAACTTCCGAGCAATTGGTGACCAACGACAGAGACCACATCTTGCAATTTTTGTCGCCATTCGACTTGCGTAGTTTTGGTTTAATTCCTGAAATAATTGGTCGCTTACCTGTGCTTACCAACCTAGAAACACTTGACAGAGAGGCGTTACTTCAAATATTAACCAAGCCGAAAAACGCACTTGTAAAACAATACCAGCGTTTGTTCGAACTTGAAGGTAAAACATTGGAGTTTGGAAAAGATGTTCTCGATTACATTGTGGACAAAGCATTGCAATACAAACTAGGTGCTAGAGGCTTACGTTCTATGTGTGAGGCCCTGCTCTTAGACTACATGTATGAATCACCATCTGATGATTCTACTAAAACCATAAAGGTTTCTTTGAAAGACGCTGAAACCAAATTGAATAAGTTTCAACAGAAGGCTGCATAAATTTTGTTGTGTAGTTCGGGTACAAAGGTTTTCTTTGACTAGATGATAGTTAAAAATGATCCTAAAATCATCAACGGTTGGACCTTTTATGACTGGGCAAATTCAGTTTATAATCTAGTCATTACATCTGTTGTTTTTC
>JBLING010000233.1:0-4637 GCA_047639155.1 bacterium | reverse complement strand
AATCATTACTATGTACAGTTATGCGTACAAGGTGTTTGGTAATGGATCAAACAGATGTTCCCTGCATTTTGTACGTTTGAATATATGGAGTCTAAAAAAAGTAAGTTATTCCTCATTCTTGGAGGGGTATTTATTGCCAATGCACTTTTGGCGGAATTAATTGGTGGGAAGATATTCTCACTTGAAAAAAGTTTGGGTTTTACTCCTGCAGGGATATACTTTTTCGGAAACCACTTACCTTTTAATCTAACTGCAGGTGTGCTGCTATGGCCCGTTGTATTTGTGCTAACCGATATCATAAATGAGTATTTCGGCAAAAGAGGTGTTCGGTTTCTAAGCTATTTCGCTGTTGCCATAATTGGTTATGCGTTTGTAATGATTTATTTTTCAATCGGCCTACAACCTGCTGATTTCTACATCACTAGCCAAGCAAAAAATGGCATCCCAGATATGAACAACGCGTTCCAATATGTTTTCGGCCAAGGTTTATGGATAATTGCTGGTTCTATTGTCGCCTTCTTAATTGGCCAAATAGCAGATGTAACCGTTTTTCAATGGATAAAACGAATGACTGGAGAGAAAAAGTTATGGTTAAGAGCAACTGGTTCAACGTTGGTTTCGCAGCTTATAGATTCGTTTGTGGTGTTGTTTATCGCCTTCTACCTAAGTGGTGTAATGTCTTTGAAACTCGTAATCGGAATTGGTATCGTAAACTATCTCTACAAATTTGTAGTCGCCATTGTTTTAACACCCTTGTTATATTTGATTCACAATAGGATTGACCGTTATTTAGGAGCCGATCTTTCCAAAGAAATGTTGGATTACGCTAAAAACGAGGCATAAAAAAACCCGAGGATGCTTCCACCCCCGGGCCGATAATATTTCACCTTTGATTAATTCTTTATCAAACGTTGACGAACCGTTAATTCGTCGCTTTGAATTTCAATTACATATAAACCAGCTACAATATTCGTCAAATCGACTGAAAATGCGGTATGTTTATTTGTAAACATTGCAACATTTTGCCCATCAACTGTATAGATAGTTACACGGGTTTGTGATTTGACTTCGTTGGACCATTCTATATACAATACATTCTCTGCCGGACTTGGATAAACCTTTAGTCCTAATTTCGCTAATTCTTCAACACTACTAAAGTCTGGAATGTCAATCTTTTGGGTTGACTCAGCAAAACAATCGTTGTTGTCTGTAACATTAAGTTTAACGTCCACCGTTTTATTCGAACTGGATTTATAATTGTGCAACGGCTCAGCCAAAACACTTGTAAAACCATCGCCGAACTCCCAGAAATATGCTTTATAATTTTTATTGTCAGGTGTAAAGCTATAATCACTACCAACATTAGAGAAAGTAAACGTGGATGTCGGGGTTGGGACAACAGTTAAGAATATCTTTCCAGATGATGCTTCACATGCTCCTTTAGCAACTTCTACATGCGCAGAATCTCCGTCGATGAACATCGATTCGTAGTAAAAACTGTCTGCTAAAGTGGCGCGTAATGCATTATTCACAAAGAACTTGTACGTATCGTTTCCGCTTGATGCAGTAAATTTAATTGTATCACCAGTACAAAATGAATTGCTGACTTTATCTGTTCTAAAACCAAGTTCCAAAATCTCATCAATATGAATAGGAAATGTAAGTTTCTTTGGAGGACAACCAACGAAATTGCTATCCGTAATCAATATGGTATACATTCCTTCGTTTTGCGGAGAGAACTTAAATGTAGTATCGGTAAACGAACCACCGCCTTCGAAAGCAAGTGAATAGTATTCATTCGCTAAACCGTTTATAGTTATCTCAACTTCATCCCCTTTGCAAATATTTGTGTCGACCTGAATTGTAGCTGATAAAGGACTGCACTTCCCTGTACGACAAACTTGTTTAGCGATTTCGCCATAAAAGCACGGTGACTGCGTTATTGCGCGCACCCACAGCTCATAGTCTTCTTCCGGATCCAATCCAGTTAATTTATGCGCGGTTCCGTTGGCACCACTTGTAGGTGTATTCCATGTTTTCCCTTTATCATCACTTACCTGCACACCGTTATGGCTTGAAATACCTGCCCAGTCGAAAGTTACGGCAAATGGCTCTCTGTCTTCACAAGTGATTTTAGGTGCAGCTTCTTTTGAAATGACTTGATATGAGATAGAATTAGAGTAATCACTTAAGCAACCATCGCTTGTCCATCCACGCGATTGATACGATGCACCTGAATCAACGTTTACAACATAAGTGCTCGCAGTTGTAATTCCAATCTCCTTTTTATTATTGTACCAAATGATACTGTCGTATCCCGAACTTGAGGTTAGTGTAATAGCTGAGGTATTACAAATTGAATCGTCGGTATTTGACGCAGTAATTGTTGGAACTGGAACTACGTAGTGATTCACTTTGATGATATTACTTACTCGAGAACAGTCACCTGATTTCACAATTACAAAGTGATCTCCAGTGTCTTTTGCATAAATACTATTTCCACCTTTAAAACCAGTTGACCAGTTGTAGCTGTATTTTACATTAAAGTTGGCCGTTAGTTTAACAGAATCACCAGGACAGATTGTATATGTTTTAGCCCCAGGGATAAATGCAGTTGGTGCCTGTATTACATTTATAATTTGCGAATCAGGTTCGCTCCAACCTACTGCATTCTCAACTTTTAGAATCGCATATTTTTTACCAAAACCAGAATATGACGTGGTTGGATTTTGTTTTGTAGATACTGAAGGGCTGCCATCTGGGAACTCCCAAGAATAAGACGTTGGTGTATTTGTCCCGCTTCCCAACAAGGATACAGTTTCACCAGAACAGGCAGCAGTGTCTTTCGCATTTGCTGTGGCGACTGATAAGCCTTCCACTTTCATGTCGAATATTTTTGCGTAAATCTGGTCTCCGCTATTCGCACCATTTGCATTTGTGGCATTCACTACTGAATAAAATTTTATTGTACCCACATTAGATGAGGGTGCTTTCCATTCGAATTCCCACTCTGCCGTATTTGAGCTAGTTGTTGCAGTACCTGCATTGGTATGCTCAACGTACTGACGTGTTTTTCCTGAATAAGATTTTGTCCTTTTTTGCGTTCTTGTGCTGGTAATAGTAAACGTTCCTGCAGGTTCTTTTTTTGCGGCATCAAGGGCCGTTATACTAAACCCAAATCGTGTTTTTGACGACTGTGCGTATTTCACTTTAAGCGTATACGTAGAGTCCGGAGAATAGCCATTCCCACCTCCTGCGTCCGTTAAAGTAAAATTGGACAAAGAACCTCCGCCTCCATTTAACGATGTACCAGTGTGGCAACTTGTACAATTCCCCTCAGACGGGGCATTTGTGTATCCCTGCACACCTCCACTTCTGTAAGTAAAAGACTTAGCAGAAACCAATAATAAAGCCAACGTAAATAATAATGTAACTACTTTTTTCATATATATAATAACAGGATACAAAAGTAAACAGATGGACTAACTATAAAAGTAATGAGGATAAACCTACAATAAGTTGACAAATGCTATCGTAAAGCATTTTGCATTATTTCACCCAACAATGCGTCTTGTGCTTCACCTGCCGTTTTAATTTTGATAAAACTCCCGTTTCCATTGTCTGACAAATTACGCATAAAGGCAATGGCCTCTTTATTTTTCCCGAACCCCACCACCGTCGTTTTTATACCAGCACTGGCGTGCGTTTGCGCCATTGAATACATATCGCGTTCAGTATAATCTGGTGAATTAAACAAACCATCTGTTGCCAAAATCAATTGGTTGTTTCCCCCAGCTATGAAGTTTTGCTTGGCATACCTATAAGACATTGCCAAACCTTCTGCACCATATGATCTGCCCCCTGGCGTGAGAGAATCAATCACAGCATTAATGATACCCTTTTTGTCTCCAGTAGTTGAGGCCAAACGAACCTCAGCGTGTTTAGAATAGACAATTATAGTAACGCGATCATCTGCCCTTAGCGCTGAAACAGCTGTTTTCATAGACATTTTAAGCATGTCCATCTTTTCATTTAACATCATGCTTGACGACTCGTCGATTAAGAAAACTACGTTGTTAGAGGCGTATTTCTCGGGGTTCAATTCGCCCGTCGTCGAAAAATCCTCTTTCGGAGTTTCTTCCGCCATCTGGATTATTGTATCCTCCTCACTTTCCTGAACTTCTGGAATTTCAGGAACTTTTAGCTCCTGACTTGAATCTCCTGGCTCCTTCACCACCATTACATCACGCTCAATAATCGTTTTGCCTTTAAACCGCTCGTCCATTTTTTTTCGCAATCGCTCTATGGCATCTTGGTCTGACTCATTCGGTTTTTCGATTTCAACAATTTCATCCGGATCATCTGTTTCTGGTACATCTTCGATAACATCAAAGTCATGCGGACTGCGTTCTAACTCGATAATAATAACTTCTGTGGTCTTGTTGATATATACCAGCTCTTGGTTTGTTTCATACCCTGGTTTGCTCACATCGATTTGATATAAGCCTGTCCCAATTCTTTTAAGCGGGATGCTTTTCTTTTTCGTCCTTTCAACAAAAAAGTTCTTCTCAGGCCCAACCAGCAGGACATCAACTCCGTTTAGAATTTCTCCAGTGGTTTTGTCTTTGACTATTATT
>JBLING010000232.1:0-4637 GCA_047639155.1 bacterium | reverse complement strand
AAAATATTAAGGAAGATTTTTGTCGTTTTACTTGTTGTGTTCTGTGGGCCCGATGGATATGCTCAGTCCTTACGTATCGTCTATGACTTTATTCAGGATGAAGTGCGTTATTACAAAACCAAACCCGGTGACAGAATTGGGAAGGAAATAGGCTCACCTGTCGTTGGACGTAATAAACTTGTTACGATTGAAGTAATCAATTTCAACAAATTCGTATATGCTGCTGATGCGATGTATACTTCTAAAACTGTTGAGAAACAGTCGGACATGGGTTTTTTGGACATTGTAAGTCCACTAGTAAATCCAATAGGTTCTGGTAGTTTTTCCACTGCTTTAGGGGGGAAATTGCCGGATGAAATCGGTCGAGGTAGTGGTCTCATGGGATCAAGAGGAGTCAGTTCGGCTTACGATGATATCCTAGATTCATATAAGAAGCTGACCAGCTTAGAAGAAGACATGAAGTCAATAGAATATGCCATTTCTAAACTGAACAAACTTAAATACAACCCGTATTTGCCAACGGATACCATTGTAAACATGTCTAACATGATTGTTTCGCAAATATTCGATAGGTCGGTGATGAACCCAAGTGATTTCTCAGAGGTTATTGTTCGGTTTAACCGTGATTATACGAATTCAGTAACAAACTTAAAAACGGCAACAGTTTCGTTTTTAAGAGAATACAACGATTTCGCAAATGGAAGGGAAGTGCACTTTGAAGGCCGAGGTCTAGATGAGGCCGTAAGGAGCTTTAATGCTGAGGTGAATCAAGTTACCAAGGCATTCAACCCTGAGTATATAACTGCCCAAATCGATTTTCTTGAAACCATTTATACCTCGATTGTTTCAACACGGTATACGTTTAACTCAAGTTACGCTGCTAAGGACGACGAAATAGACTTAAAATTAAATTTTTATAAGGTGCCAATAGACGACAAGGGAAATTACTTGTCCGTAGATCGAAATAAGATGTCTGACCTAGCCAAAATCAAAGAGAAAAATATCAATATAATTGTGAGGGGGGATATTAAGGTTACATCCAGTGTTGGTTTAGCCTTTCCAAAATACAAAACGTCTAAGGAGTTTATTTACCGTGACAGTTCAATTATATCTGTTGCCGGTAGCCAGTTTTCACCAAATTTAGGCGCTTACGTAAACGTTTATCCATATAGCGGGAGAACATTACAACTTGGCGGAACATTTGGAGTTGGTGTGCCTCTGCAAGAAGAACAGAAAAACGTAAATATGTACATGGGTGTAACTGCGTTGTTTGGCTCGGATAGTCGAGTCGGACAGCATGCAGGAGCAATTCTAGGTCAGGTCAAGAAGCTGGGATCTGGTTATAACATTGGTGACGCATTACTACCAGGGGATGCCACAATACCCACACGAAACATATGGGAGTGGGGTACATTCATCGGTATCAGTTTCAATATCGCTAAAACAGGAAGCCAATGAGTTGGGTTTGGTATATTATTTTAGGCGCTTTATCAGGCTGGTTGACGCAAAAACTTTTAAAGCGTGAACCAAATGGCTTTATCACAAACTTGCTGTTGGGAGCAGCCGGAGGTTTCGTAGGCTCATGGATATTTAAAATATTACGGGTATCACCAGAACCAGGTAAACTCGGATTTATCATAACAGCGGTTGTTGGCGGAGTGATAGTTGTTTGGGTAGCAGACAGGTTACGCGACTAATTAACCCATCTTTTTCAATTATGTTTGCGTGAAATCACCGCATTGAAACTCTCCGTTGTCATAGTCAATTATAATGTCAAGTATTTTCTTGAGCAATGCCTTCTATCTGTACAGAAAGCAATGGCACAAATTGACGGTGAAGTTTGGGTCGTGGATAACGATTCAGTTGATGGGTCGATTGAAATGGTTCGAGACAAATTTCCAGCTGTTAAATGCATTGCTAACACCACAAATAGCGGATTCTCTGTTGCTAATAATCAGGCTATTAGACAGTCAAAGGGAGAATATGTGTTACTTCTTAATCCAGACACAGTCGTTCAAGAAGATACGTTTTCAATTTGTCTAAATTACTTTGACAATCACTCCGATGTAGGAGGTTTAGGCGTTAAAATGATTGATGGGAAAGGGAAGTTTTTACCTGAGTCAAAAAGGGGGCTACCGACGCCGGAAGTCGCGCTTTATAAAATGATTGGCTTAAATAAATTATTCCCAAAATCGCGAAGATTTGGTAAGTATCATTTGGGCTTCATCCAAGAAAATGAAACAGCGGAAATAGATGTGCTGGCAGGCGCATTTATGATGATGCGAAAAAGTGTGCTCGACGAAGTTGGGCTATTAGATGAAACATTTTTCATGTATGGGGAAGACATCGACTTAAGCTATCGCATTACCAAAGCCGGACATAAGAACATATACCTCCCAGAAACGTCAATAATTCATTATAAAGGGGAAAGCACAAAAAGGATGTCCGTCAATTACGTATTCATCTTTTATCGGGCTATGGTAATTTTTGCCAAAAAGCACTACACTGGAAATTTTGCGAACTTATTTATCGGGTTAATAAACGTCTCGATTTACTTCAGGGCATTTCTTGCTATTCTGCAACGTTTTGTGTCTAAAACGTGGTTGTATTTTGTAGATGCTGTTTTGATCATGGTTGGGTTGATAACCGTGAAAGATTATTGGGAAGAGCACATCAAAAACTTTGATGGGTATTTCTCATCTGCATACGCGCAAACACATTTTCCTGCGTACACTCTGATTTGGTTGTTAATGGTATTCTGGAGCGGTGGCTATCAAAAACCTTATTCTATTCCAAAAGTGCTGCGTGGCATTTTCGTGGGATCAATGGTAATATCTGCCTTATTCGCGTTTCTACCAGACCGATTACAATATAGTCGTGGTATTATCCTGGCAGGTACCGCTTCGACAGCTTTCGTCCTTCTTTTGGTTCGTTTCTTAGCACACTATAAACAGTACAAGAATATAAATCTCGGTCAAGCATCCAATGTTAATTCTATCATCGTCGGACATAAAGGAGAAAGGGATCGGGTTTTACAATTGATTCAAAAAACAAAATCCCCCACTCAATTCATTGGTTTTGTTTCGATTGAGGAGGAGGAAGGAGAGCAAATTTTGGGTATTGTAGGTAGACTTGAAGACCTTTGTAACTTGTACAAAATAGATGAAGTAATATTTTGTTCTAAGGATGTAAGTAGTTCTAAAACAATGTATTGGATGAGTAAACTTGCTTCAACAGCTATTAGTTTCAAGATTGTACCCGATGACAGTGGTTTTATAATTGGCAGCAACGCCAAAGATATGAACGGAGAACTGTATACGGAGGAAGTTAGGTTCGCTTTGGGGGACAAAAATGCACAACAGAAAAAGCGTTTAGTGGACTTTGTTTTAAGCGTTGGCTTACTTCCAATTGGGGTTTTGATTGGTTGGTTTGGGAATGGAATAAGCACATATTATAGTCGAATATTTGCTATAATGATCGGGAATAAATCCTGGGTTTCTTACGATAAATCTGTAAATGTTAGCGATTTACCTAAAATGCCTGATGGCATTTTCACAACGACACAAAATTTAAATTCATCTGAACTTAGCGATGTGATTCGACGAAGATTGAATTTTTTCTACGCTAAGAATTACAACATAATGGATGACTTGCAAACGATTTTCAGAAACCTACTCCGGTAAAATTCAGATTATTCGTTCATTAAGGCATTCATAAAGTCACGTATCAGCATAAACGCTCCGTTATAAGCTTTTGACTCTAATCTCAAATTTTCAGGCGTATCTTCAACATCATGATAGTGATTGTAGGGTCCCATTAAGTAGAAGAAAAATGCGGGTATACCATTTTCAGTGAAAAAGTAGTGATCACTGTTGGCGGCTTTACCTCTTTTCTTTGTTTGAGGCAAATATTGGTTTTTGATGTTTATCTCCTCTAGCAGGGTGTATTCATTAGGCCGTATTGCGCCATTTACAGCCATTACACCGTCTTGTCCAGATCCCATTAAGTCCATATTAATAACAAATCTAATGTTGGCTGGTGTAACGTAATCGGTAAGCTCATTTACAAAAAAATAACTCCCAACCAGTCCCGCTTCTTCTGCTGCGAAACCAATAAATACTACGGAGTATCGAGGTTGGTTTTTAGCATAGTATTGTGCAAAGTCTAGAATCATTGCTATTCCGCTTGCGTTGTCGTTGGCTCCAGGCATAATGCAATTTTGTCCCATCATACCAAGATGATCATAATGACCAGTTATGAAAATAAACGAATCTGGCTGTTCTGTCCCTGGAATGTATCCAATAACATTTTTGGCTTCATACCCATTTATAAAACGCGCTTCAATATTGACTGATATTATTTCTTTGTCTTTTAAAACACCGGGCAAACACAAAATTTTAACCTTATCGCTTTGCGTTCGACTGACAGACCAAGTCAGTTTTTTCTCAGTTTGGAGGATTACCGGGTTGCTGTATTTTTTTAATAGCTTCTCGTATCTTTTTCTGGTTTTTTTTGTTTGGTTTATGGTGTCTATCAGAAGAACATTCGTTTTCCAATCCAACTTAAGCAATTTTTTAAATCGTTTTTTGTTGAGAAGCAAGCCTTTATCAACCAATTGAACTGTCATATCCTTTGTA
>JBLING010000231.1:0-4701 GCA_047639155.1 bacterium | reverse complement strand
AAAACCGACGAACCATTATTCAAAGGCGATCTGGGAAAGGTATTTGGGAAGGCTTGTTCGAGTTTCCACTAATCGAATCGTCCGAAAAAGTCAGTAAACAGGGGCTTGAACCCCTAATTCAAAAGCATTTTGGTATTCGACCAACACACGTTTTGCAAGGCGATTCAATAAAGCACTTATTAACACACCAAACTATTTATGCAGATTTCTGGGTAGTTCCAGTGCCCGACTTCGATTTTAATAGAAATTCAGATACTTTTGAAGTAGATTTACAAGCGTTAGGCACCGATTTTGCCATACCAGTTTTACTGAACAAGTTCTTGGAATCGTCGCTAATGAATGATTTATGTCAATAAACAAAGTAATATTAATAGGTAACTTGGGCTCAGACCCAGAAGTTAAATATTTAGATGGTGATCGTGCAGTTGCAAATTTTTCACTCGCTACGAACGAATCATATAATGATAAACAAGGCAATCGCGTAACGCAAACTGAATGGCACCGCATAGAAATGTGGGACGGTCTGGCTAAGGTTGCAGAAAAGTATTTAACCAAAGGCCGCCAAGTTTACATTGAAGGAAAGATCAAAACCGACAAATGGACGGACCAAAACGGGGTAGATAAATACACCACTAGAATCCGTGCTAATGTTTTACAAATGTTGGGCTCTAAGGAAGATCGACCTGATAATTCTAGTCAGCCTAACACACAAGAAACGAAACAACCCGTGCAAGATACGCAGCCACATCCCCAAGCACCTGCTCCGGAACCTGACGCACTTGACGACCTTCCTTTTTAACAACTAAACTTTGGAAGGAGAACCTGAACAACAGATCGGACTTATCATCACATTGTTAGAACAAACTGTTTCGGCAATGAATGTCTTGCATTCCATTGGACTGCTTGTCGTAGTTATCGCTTTGGTATTTTTATCCGGACTAATTTCGGGATCAGAAAATGCTTTTTTTAGCCTTTCCTTAGATGACTTAAATACTTTAGAAGCCAACCCAACAAGGTCTTCAATTTTGTCTCTGAAGCTATTAAACACACCAGATCGCGGCCAAGCCACTCAGAACCTATTGGCGACCATTCTGATTCTTAACAACTTTATAAATATCTCAATCATTGTTGTCTCTACTTATTTGTTAGGCGGACTATGGTCGATATTAGAACTATCAGACTGGGCAATATTTGCGCTTGAAATTGGGGTGATCACTTTTATACTGGTCTTATTTGGGGAGATTATTCCAAAGATATACGCAACTCAAAACAACCTAAAACTGGTACACGTTACTGCACCTCTTCTTTTTTATGCTCAAAAAGTGCTTAACCCTTTTGTGTGGATATTGACAATGAGCACTTCATTTATTGACCGTAAAATCGCAAGAACACAAAAAGCAGTCAGTCTAGAGGAATTAAATCAAGCCATTGAAATCGCTTCAGAAGACGACAATATCGAAGAAAAGAACATTCTAAAAGGTTTGGTTAATTATGGGAACATTAGTGTGAAGCAGATAATGCGCCCACGAATGGATGTATCAGCAGTTGACTACAACATGGAGCAACAAGAACTGATTGGTTTGGTCAAGGAAATGGGCTATTCCAGAGTTCCGGTCTATGAGGATAGTCTCGACAAAATTGTTGGCATACTATACATTAAGGACTTGCTTCCGGTTTTAACAAACATTAGCAACCAGAAATGGCAGTCCTTTTTACGCGACCCTTTCTTTGTTCCAGAAAACAAAAAAATTGACGATTTACTAAATGAGTTTCAGGAAACCCGTATTCACATGGCCATTGTTGTGGATGAGTATGGCGGCTCGGAAGGCATTGTTACCATGGAAGATATCCTTGAAGAAATCTTTGGAGATTTAGTGGACGAGTTTGACGAAGATGAATTGGTTTATTCCAAATTGGACGAAACAACTTACATTTTTGAAGGTAAAGCGCTTTTGACTGATATGTGCAAAATATTTGAACTGAGCACTGATTATTTTGATGAAGCGAAAGGCGAAGCAGATACCTTGGGTGGTTTGCTAATGGAAATGCATCAAGAAATTCCGATAAGGGGTGACGTACTAAAATATGGTGATTTCGAGTTTAAAATTGAGAGTGCCGATAAACGTAGAGTCAAACGTGTAAAAGTAAGTTATGAAATGGATAATGATGAGGCAGAGGTTTAGTCTATTTCAAACCACATTCATTTTAACATTTTGCTTGCTGGCTTTATCTAGTTGTCAAGATTACACCCCAAAACCGCATGGGTTTCCGAAAATTGAATTTCCCGAAAAAAAATACAAATCATTTGATGATGGCTGTGCTTTCCGATTTGATATTCCGAAATATGCCTTGGTTGAGAAGGACACGCACCAATCTTCAGAACCTTGCTGGTATAACATTAAGTTTCCAACATTTGGCGCTACGATCTATTTAACCTACAAACAATTATCAAGTACAGCACAATTGGATTCCTTTTCTGACGAGGCGTTTAAACTTGCAGGAGAACATCGCAAAAAGGCAGATGCCATTGACGAAAAAGAGATTTTCATAAAACGGAACAATTCAAGGGGAATCATTTTTGAATTGCGTGGGCCATCAGCAACTCCATTTAACTTCTATCTATCTGATGAAAAGAAGCATTATGTCCGTGGTTCATTTTATTTTGATAACCATACAAACACAGATTCCGTAGCACCAATTTATACCTTCTTAAAAGAGGATATGATGAATCTAATAAATAGTTTAGAGTGGAATGATTAACGTACGCGTAAACTACGCCCAACGCGTAAAGTGGTCGTTTTAGATATACCGTTTAGTCTGCACAATCCGTCTACTGTTGTTCCATATCGACGGCTAATTCTCCAAAGTGAATCTCCTGAACGCACTCTGTAATACAATACTCCAGCAGTATTGGGAGCTCCAGACACATATTTAGCTGTGTATTTAAAATCCGATATTTCTAGATAAACTGAATCCGTTTTCAAATTATGATCGGTAAACGAAATGATTTTATTTGGGTTGATTTGGCATCCACGATACAATACCTCAAAATGCAAGTGACTGCCGGTTGATCGGCCTGTATTCCCACCTAAACCAATAATGTCTCCTGCTTTCACAGTTTGATTGGGGACAACCAAACGGTCAGACAAGTGTCCGTAAAGGGTTTCTAGTCCGTTATAGTGCCTTATCACTACATAGTGACCAAATCCACCATAATTATACTTTGCTATCCTAATAACACCGTCAAAAGCTGCATAAACTGGGTCTCCAGTCTCTAAATCGATGTCAATACCTTTGTGCATTCGGTATCTTCTCCAACCAAAATTACTGGTTATTGGACCTACACATGGATGATGGTATTCACATTCGGATTCTATCAATGAAAGCATTACTGATACTGATGTATCACCAGGTTCAACCTTTGGTTGATCAAGGTGTAAGGAATCCCAACTATAGTCATACAGATCAGAGCATGGAATTAATGCTGTATCAAATGCCAAATAATCCACATATTTTACTTCTTCACCTGAGTTAACTTCAGCAATAATTGAGTCAATCGGCTCTATAACCTTTGGCGTATAAATAGATGCATCGGCCAATGGCTGGGCCATAAGGTTTAATCCAACAACAAACAATGCTATACTTAGAGTTATTCTCATTTAGTTAAAAAACGCTTTTATTGCTGTTTTATCTTTCCTCAGTTGACGCACTAGCGCCTCCTGATTTTCAAATTTACGTTCATCTCTCCAACGTTTAACGAACAAAATTTCAATTTCTTGTCCATAAATGTTGTCACTAAAGTCAAATATATGTGTTTCTATGGTTAATTGATCCAGCTTAAAAGTCGGCCTTGTACCCACATTAAGCATGGCGAAATAGGTTTTGTCTTGCACGATTACTTTTACAGCGTACACACCGATTTTAGGGATAATCTTAAACGAATCAAGTGCGCCAATATTCGCAGTTGGGAAGCCTATCTTGGTTCCCATACTATTTCCTGAAACCACAGTACCCGATATACTGAAAGGTCTCCCAAGAAAATCGTTGGCAGACCTCAAATCCCCTAACAACAACGAATTTCTCACTTGAGATGAACTTACAATGCAGTCGTTAATATCCTGTTCCGGGATTTGTTCAACGTCATAATTAAACTCTTCTGCGTATTTCTGAATGTCTATGATAGAACCTTCTCTATTTTTACCAAATCGATGATCATATCCAATAATTATTGTTGAAATATGAAGCTTGTTGATTAAAATATCTCGAATAAATTCAAAAGCGGTTATACGACTTAATTCTTTGGTAAAAGGCAAAATGACCAAATAATCTAAACCAAAACTTTCTAGCATTTTGGCCTTTTCTTTGATGCTTGTAATGAGTTTTAATTCATTGTCTTCTGGATAAAGCACCAACCTAGGATGTGGGTAGAAGGTTAGCAATACCGATTTTCCATGTCTTTGCTGGGCCCTGGTGACCAACTGCGTAAGAATCTTTTGATGACCCAGATGTACGCCATCAAATGTGCCTTGTGTTAACACAATGGGACCTTTCGGATCAAATCCATCTATACTTCGGACAATCTGCATCAAATTTTGTTAGAAAGTGGGCGAATATACAATTGACCTTATTTAATTGCTTTTATCATTTCTTCAAATTGCTCTACCGTATATGCATCTTCAATTTTGAATTCACCAATACGCG
>JBLING010000230.1:0-4704 GCA_047639155.1 bacterium | reverse complement strand
AGGCCGGTTTTGTAATGTTCACTTTAGACTTTACCAGTTTATCCAAGCTTTTGGAAATGTTCCTTTTTTCTTTGTTTAAATACTTTTCTACCTTGGTCTTTAGACCAACTTTAAGTCCAAATATGCTCATAGAAGGTTCTTCGTTCCATATATAATGTGAAACTTGGGAGACAGAAGAAACTGACCAGTCTTTTCGAATTTCAACTTCGCTGGACATAAATAACGTTAACGAAAACGTTACAGGGGGAAGGTCGATTAGTTTTTTCTGGTAGATTTCGACTTCCATTGGAATTGCCGTTTGCAGGTTCCCTGAGGAACCGGTTACCCTTAAGTTTCCGGTTCTTTTTATGGATAATTTTGTCGATTTGTTTAGCGGTTTATTTGTAATTAATTGTCTTTTTAACTGTTTGTTAATTGTGTTTTCAATATCTGAGAGTGATATGCTTATAGGGAAGCACAATTCCGACACAGCTGCATCGATTGACCCTTGGTAAAAAGACCGGTTACTGTTATCACTACCACTGTAACAAGAAGTGATGCATAACATCAATAAGGCAATTGCCCAAAACTTTGTAGAACAAATCTTTACCATATATATGCTGTAAAGTTAGGTGAATTGAATCTAGAGAACGATTCCGACCCCGCGATTCTCAAACCTTACGCTACCGAATAAATGGATCACTAAATCTTTCATCACTGAAAATGACATTGTCCGTTAAAGTGTTTAGAAATGCCACTAGTGCCTCTTTTTCGGTATTGTTCAAATTAAACCGTTTTGCGGTATTCGGTTGTGATCCAAGTAAGTGAGGATCAAGCGTTTCTGACCATAATATGCTTTCACTATAATGCGAAACGACTTCTCCCAAGGTCGCGAATCTCCCATCATGCATGTAAGGAGGCCGAACACCGATATTGCGCAGTGATGGGGCAATAAATTTCCCTAGATCCTGCGGGTCACCTGTTGTTCCTAGATATCCAATATCGGCGTTGCTTGTATTTTCTGATACCAGCCCGTTGTTGCGCGGAATATCCATAACAAATGCGTCGGAGTAGTGACAGCCTGCACAATTGCCCTTGCTGAAATTAAAAAACAAGGATTTACCTAAATTCTCTTGGGTACTGAAATTCGTAAAACTGCTATCCCTCTGATCGTTTAATCTCCCCTGATCATATTTACTGTCGAACGATTGCATTGATCGCACAAATTGCGCCAATGCTTGGGCAATTTTTACGGTATCGATACTGGTCGTTCCAAAAGCGCGTTTAAAAAGTATTGGATAATATGGCTGAGCTTCTACCATTTCAATCAATTGGGTAAGCGTTAAGTTCATTTCGGTTGCGTCTTGTATAGGCTTTAATACCTGCACTTCAAGGGCGCTGGCCCTTCCATCCCAAAAAAAGATACCACTTGTGCGGAATCGACTATTGGCCAAAGCCATTGAATGTCTCTTGGTTTTATCTCCAGCATGACCTACAGAAAACCTGGCTGTATCACTGAACCCAAATTGTTGCTGGTGACAAGAGGCACAGGATATAGTTTTGCTTAGACTTAAGTTCTTATCATAAAAAAGCACGCGACCTAGGGTTGCACCATTGTCTGAAATCTCATTTGTTATTGGTGTATTGTCCTGCCGCTCTATTAACTTCTTGTCTAAAAAGTCGGGGACTGTTATAGCGGTATAGTTATGTGGGTTTGGAGGAAGATTAAGATATTGATTAATTACAGATTCATCGAATAAACCAGTATCGTTTTCCCTGCAGCTGGACGGCAGCAGTCCAATCGTCAAGAAAATAAGCCCCAGGTATCTTTCAATAATCATTGTACAGAATCATACTATAAGACCTTAAACCTAAACGTACTATTTTTCCTTTAAAACAGGTTTAAGTAGGTAATCATTTTTATTTCCTTGTTGAATGATTGACTTTTCAGCATCAAAGTCCAACATTAGGAACACGATAAATTTCAAACCCTCCTTTAGGTACATCATATATCGTTAAAAAATCAAAGGTATGTAATTAGGCAAGACTGTGCGGGTTATTTGAACCTCAGGGAAATGGACTTAAGCAAGGGCACCTCTACAGCACACGCAGCATTGTGTCTTCCACAAACACATTAAGGGGAACATCAATGCAATATACTTATATGTATTCATTATAAATAACATGCATATTGCAATAATTCCCATTACTGAACTTTTGTCTACTTTTGAAAAGTATTTAAACGGCTCGCCAGCTAAATACACAAAACCACTATTACTACTTGCCTAAATTATTGATGAAATGGAATTAAAAAACCAACCGCTGATTGGTCTTGAAATTGAACTTACGTAAGGTTTTATCCTTACAACAGCATTTGCTCTTCTTATTACTACAAGCATTTTCCTTTACACTTCTCTCTCTTCCTCAGCAGACTCCATTGCGGGCACAAACGGTGGAGCAGATCAAAAGTGTTACACAATTTCTGATTCTGAAAACAAGATTTACAAGTTCCGTTTATCGGATGCTACAATCTTAGATTCAAAGTCTTTGAGTAACTTAAGCGCTCCAGAAGCCTCTACTTTAAATTTAGCAGGCGACACGCTATGGATTCTAAATCAATACGAACTACGCTTTGTTGTAACGTCTAGTTCTAGTCTGGCAAATACCAAAGTATCTGGATCCAACATAAGTGGCCAAACCTTTAACAGGCGCACTTGGAAATAAAACAATAAGTGATTTTGACGCAATGAGCGTTGACATTAACGGCAACATTTGGGCAGGTTCTTCTTCTAACGACCCTTGTCTTATGGTGGTTCTCGACCCAAGCACAGGAAACGTTAAAGAAAATTATTTTAAAACCAATGTCGATTACATGGTTGTAAACAACAGCGCATACTCTTGCACTGCGTTTTGACGCAATGGCTTTTGATCCTGTTACCAATCAGCTGTACGCCAACATGAATGGCACAAGTTATAACTATGACTACCTTTTTAAAATAAGCACTACAACTGGTGCAATCGAGTTGGTTCATCAGTTTAACACCATTAGTGATGTTGAAAGGATGGCATATTTTGAACATAAATTCCCTTGTGACCCCAGTGACTTTGTTCATTTTAGAAAACGTTTAGGAGAATCTGGAATAGAAAAGATATTTGCATACTCTGTTCTTTTACATGGAAAAGCAGCTAAGGAAAAAGTGACTTTATCTGATACGACTGTTGCGGAGAACAATACAACTTTCCCAACAGATGCGAAACTTGCAAAGAAAATCATAGATAAATGCAACGAGATTGCCAGAAGGGAAGGTCTTGAGCAGAGACAATCATACAGCAAAACCTCCAAACAATTACTACGGAACACCCATAACTCATCTCATCCAAAGCTGCCAAAGCAAGCAAATAAATCAGGTAAAAAGCTCAAAACAATAGCTGGGCGACTAATAAGGAAATTAGAGCGCAACCTGCCAAGTCATCTTCTCCACGCATATCAACAAGAACTTGATTTGTATTATGGTGTCCTTGCGCAGAAACGAACAGACAAAAACAAAATTTACAGTTTGCACAAGCCATTCACCGCATGTATTGCAAAAGGGAAAGCGCATAAACAATATGAATTTGGAAATAAAGTTGGCTTAATTACCACATTCAAAACCCTGATCATCACGGCAATAAAAAGCTTTGAAGGAAATCCTCATGATAGCAAAACAATTGAACCTCTACTAAACCAAATGCAAAGTAACCTGAATCACATACCAGACGAGGTGGTGTATGATCGAGGTGGTAAAGGGCAGAAAGAAATCGGGAACACAAAAATATCAACACCGGACTATAAACCATTAAAGCGAGATACCGAGTATCAGCGTAGAAGTAAACGTAATAAGTTTAGACGAAGAGCAGCGATCGAACCCGTTATCGGACATTTAAAATCCAACTTTCGCATGGGACAGAATTATCTAAGTGGCTCAAGTTCACCTCAAATCAATGCATTTTTAGCTGCAACTGGTTGGAATCTTAAGAAAATGATAAGGCAACTAAAAGTTGAAAATGAAAAAATATTTTTTGCCCTTTATAAACTCATTTTTAGATTACTATTCCCCAAAATTATTAAGAGTTGGTAAGGAACGACTAAATAGGTTGGACTAATTTTGCATCGTGTGTAGTAAATCCCCAAATCTAGCACCTGGATGAATAGTAGGATTGGCATTTGAATATTTTGGATAACAAATGACATTGAAAATTCGTATGTAGTACGGTGCCAAGCAAACAAGCGAGTGAAACGGCTCTTGTTGCGGGGAAGGATTGAAATGATGATTTGTCCAAAATATTCAGAAGCCTTGACTTTTCTTTCCTTAGTTTCTTTGCGTCAAGACAAAGAAAGTGAGTGAGGTTTGGGGCAAAGCCCCATAAAGTAAATCACCCCGCAGCCCGTACCATCCGATCATTAATCGCTCTACCGATACCAATATCAGGTACTTTTGAAATCGCAACTTCTTGCTGTCTGGAGGTATCCGCTACACGTAAAGCCATGAACAATTGTTGCGCAATTTCATCTAAGTTCTGAGTGGGAGAGAGGTTGTAGTCGAAAAGTCCTTCTCCGTAACCAATCGTAAACACGTTGTCCTGATTAAACTGTAACAATTCATATGGTTTGTTAACCAAATGGGTGGTTTTTCCTGTCGCGTAATGTTTGTCCAATTGACCTGGTGCAGAGGGATTTGAGTTGTT
>JBLING010000229.1:0-4763 GCA_047639155.1 bacterium | reverse complement strand
GATATTACTTTTACAAAAGCAGAAAAGATTAACCTAGGAAAGATGACAAGTGACTTATAATGCAAAACAAATCTGCTGAAACCCTTTCAATTGGTTTACAATTAATTTCTAATAGAATTACTTACCATGGCTTCATTTGACTTAAAAAATATTATCCGAGGCATTCCTAAAGCTGAACTTCACTTGCACTTAGAAGGCAGTTTTGAACCCGAACTTATGTTCGAAATCGCGAAAAGAAATAATATAACCTTGGCCTATGATTCAATTGAATCACTTAAGGAAGCATACAAGTTTAATAATCTTCAAGAGTTTTTAGACATTTACTATACAGGCGCTCAGGTATTGATTCATGAGCAAGATTTCTATGACCTGACATGGGCATACCTAACCAAAGTACACAGTCAGAATGTGGTGCATGTAGAAGTGTTTTTCGACCCACAAACACATACTGATCGAGGGATCGAATTTGATGTGGTAATTAATGGTATATACAGAGCGCTTGAAAAAGCCAAACAAGAATTTAACATTTCCTATAAACTCATCATGTCTTATTTGAGGCATTTAAGTGAAGACGAAGCATTCAAAACACTTGAATCGTCACTTCCTTTTAAAGATTGGATTGATGGTGTTGGGTTAGACTCTTCTGAGATGGGCAATCCACCAAGTAAGTTTGTTAATGTCTTTAAAGCATCTGCTGACCACGGGTACAAATTGGTAGCGCATGCTGGTGAAGAAGGTCCGGCAGACTACATCTGGGAAGCCCTCGATCTTTTAAAGGTTGTTCGAATTGACCACGGAAATCGTTGTTTGGACGACGAAGCTTTGGTACAAAGGTTACTGGATAAAAACATCCCGCTAACCTTGTGCCCTTTAAGCAATGTAGAACTCAAAGTCATTCAAAAAATGGAAGACCATCCCGTAGCCAAAATGCTACAAAAGGGGATTCTAGCAACAATTCACTCCGACGATCCTGCGTATTTTGGTGGCTACATGAATGAGAATTATTATGAAACGGCTAAAGCTCTAAATCTGAATACACAACAATTGAAGCAATTAGCGATGAATGCATTTAAAGCAAGCTGGTTGAGTGATGAAGCCAAGAAAAACCACATACGTCAGGTAAAAGACTATTTCGACTCTGTGCGCTAATCGCTTTGCGTGGCTCATCGCGTGAAGGGACAGAAACCATAAACACTTTGTGCAGTTTGTTTTGTTGACTTAAATACTGCCTTCGATTTCACGATACTATCACTCGGGCATTTTCGTTGTTAGACTGAACCCTAACCGTTTCAACGCATGTTGAGAAAATATAGATTGCCTCTGCTAATTGTGTTTACACTGTTCTTCAACATACTAATTTACTTTAGAGCAGACAGCACGATAGAAGGTTTCGAAAAAGTGTTGGCAGAATGCGCAAGAAATTCGGGCAGAGTATCAGCCGCCCTGAATCTTGTACTGTTGTTCATGCTGGGCCATTTCGGATTAAAACGCATTTATCGAGATGAAAGTAAAAAGAGCACATTTCGGATATTGATAACGCTATTCGCAGTTAATCATTTAATTCATTTTTTATTTGTGTCTCAGTATTTCGACAGTAGACTGTGGGAGTTAAATATTTGAGACAATCTTCAAGGTTTTATAACTTTCATTTTGATTGTGATCGTTTCATTAGCCTTATGGTCGTTCAAAAATTTGAATACGGTGCTTTACTTCGGCACAATTCTTCATTTTTTCAATGTCACATATTTTATTAGTAAATCGTTTTACAGTCGATACAAGCCAGAAGACCCTGCGTACTTGCATCGACTGGGAATTCTAGTCATGATTGCTGCACTTATATACATAGTATTTAGAGTAATTCGGGAGTGGACAAGTAAGACAAACTACCGTATTAAATCCATGTAGTTTGTGGTTTGCAAAGGAGATTATTGGGTCTACAAATAAGTCATATTTGGATATCGAAAATTAAGTTGATGCTTAATTAAACTTAAGCAGTTAAGTTTGGCCCTGCATTGTACTCCCTTAAATTTTAGCCAATGATAAACGCCCTAGAATTAGTATCCATCTCAGATTTTATATTAGCAGGACTTTGTTTATTTCTTTCAGGGATATTATTTGGGAAGGTGGAATCTCATTTACCTCTTCCTCGAACGCTGTGCTATTTTATATTGTTCGCAGGCTTATCTGCATTTATGGGAGGCATAGATCATGGGTTTTTTGAACCTATCAACCAACGTTTTGTTACAAAATCTTTAACGTATATATGCATCGCCGCAGCGACTTTTACGCTTTTCAGGTATACTGTATTGACCTATTTCCAAGGCAATGGGAGTCGCATTTTATTGGTAATTGCGTACGTCCAACTTGTAGCATTTGTTATTGGCGCATTCTTCTTCCAAAGTTTTCTCTTGGTTGTTGCCAACTACGCTCCAGTGTTGATCCTATTCTTTATCATGAACTTACTGCATGTTAAGCGAAGCAAAAGTGAGTTGTACTTCACTATGTTCTGTGCGATAATGATTGTTGCGACATTGGTCCAGGTATTTCACATTGAAATATCCCCTATGATTAACGGTGACACCCTGTTTCACATTATTGCGATTATCGCATACTTATACATGTATAAAGGTGTAAATGAATTAACGAAAAGTGATGACTAAGCCCGTGTGAGTTAATCTAGGCCGTCTAAAATTCTTTTTATCAAATTTTCTCGGTTATTCAATGCTTCATTCACGAAGTCCTCTCCGGCTTCTGACTCTGGATCGTATTTATAAGACCACACAATGTACTCGATAAGGATAGGAATTAAATCTTTCCCTTTTTGAGTTAGTGTATACTTCCTTCGAATCTGTTTTGCTTAATTTTTTCTGGAACGATAATATCGAGTAACTCTAATTGCTTCAATCTATCTGACAGAATGTTTGTAGATATCCCTTCTCCCCCATCTAGAAACTCATTGTAAAAATACTTCCCTTTAAAGGCTAAGTCCTGTATAATAAGGAATGACCACTTGTCTCCGAATAAATCCAATCGGTAGCAAACGACCAATAATTAGAAGTTAGATAAAGTTGGTATTTTGCGTTGCCTTTTTGATGAAGACCAGCGAACACACTTGTCTTTCGGACGCTTTAAACCAATTCTACATCGGCACAAAGGCATGGTAAAAAATGTATAATTGTATAACAATAAAATTGTAAGAATATTAATGAATATATGTTGTTTATTAAAGCAATCGGAAATCCGATTGAAAATCTACCAAAAGAACAACAAGAAGAGCACATTAATAAAGTTGGTGGCTTTATTCATCGTATTGCACGACAAGGCAAATTGATCAATGCACAACCCCTTGTTCCAAACGGCATGAATCTCTCTAATGCTGATGGCAGTCTTTCGGAGCAACCAATTAATGAACAGGAAGAAATGATAGTAGGTTACTACCATTTTAAAGCAGAATATCTCGCAGAAGCTACAACTATGGCAAAGGCTGACCCAAGATTTTAGGATGGGGTATGGAGAATGGAAATCAGACAAATTCTGAAAGTTAATGGTATAAATTTACCTGCAGACTTCGACAAAATAAAATCGGCCAAACACCTTTCTTGAAGTATTGATAGACATACAAAGTGTAATTTGCATGCTTTAATCACTCCGCACCAAATAGGGGCTTGACCATAGCATTTATAAAACACTAGTAACAATGGCTTCAGAAAATAAACAACAAGTAAAAACAAGGCTTCATTCTAGGAATAAAAACCGAGATAGATATGATTTGAGTGCCTTAGTTATTGCTATTCCTGAATTGAGAGACCATATAACACCAAACAAGCTTGGAGCAGATTCAGTGGATTTTTCAAATCCTGTTGCAGTTAAACTCCTGAACAAAGCTTTGCTTCACCACTACTATGGCATTAAGAATTGGGATTTCCCAGACGAAAACTTATGTCCACCAATTCCGGGTCGGGCAGATTACATTCATCATATTGCTGATTTATTAGCGGATAATAATTCTGGGAAAATACCAACTGGGAATAAAATAAAGTGTTTTGACGTTGGGGTCGGGGCCAGTTGTATTTACCCAATTATTGGAGTTACGGAATATAATTGGCAATTTATTGGGTCTGATATCCATCAAAAAGCCATCAAGTCTGCACAAAACATTGTCGACTCCAATCCGTCACTGAAAGATAAGATTACTTGTCGATTACAGAAAGATTCAAAAGACATTTTCCAAGGCGTTTTTGGGAAAGACGATAAAATTGATGTAACGATTTGCAATCCTCCATTTCACGCTTCAATTGAAGACGCTCAAAAAGGAAGTCGAAGAAAAATAAAGAACCTATCAGGTAAAATCGTAAAAACTCCTGAGCTCAATTTCGCTGGAATCACGAATGAGCTTGTCTATGATGGTGGGGAGTATAATTTTATACGAAACATGGTTACCGACAGCGAGAAGTTTTCTAAAAACTGTTTTTGGTTTACATCGTTGGTGTCAAAACAATCCAACCTTAAAGGAATTGCCAAATTATTAGCGAAAACTCAAGCGACTCAAATCAAACAAATTCCGATGGGAACGAGTAATAAATCTACCCGAATTGTCGCTTGGACCTTCCTAACTAAAAGAGAACAAAAAGAATGGGGAGAAGCGAGGTGGTAAACATATTATTATCTGCTTATCCGTTAGTCTACCCGTAAGTCTTAGCCAAAGCTAAAGTTAACCTATCAAAAAGCCTATTCCCAAAGTTACGACGGTTCAGTTTATAGCA
>JBLING010000228.1:0-4767 GCA_047639155.1 bacterium | reverse complement strand
AACAAAATGGTTTTGGCCAAATTACTGTAAGGTGCCTTGTCTTTACAAATGTCTACCGCCGATACTCTGTAGAAATACGATTGACTATCTACCTCAACCAAGTTGTCGTCCGTTTCAAAAGTCGTCGGCGACAGTTGATCATTAATTAATCTGTAATCCAGACCGTTGTTGGATTTTTCCAGTTCATAATGTTCAATGGGCATTTTGCTGTATGGGGTAGGTAACCACTCAATCGTTACATATTTATCGTGTTGCACAGTGGCTCGAACCAATTCATTTGGCGGCAGGGAGTTTACGTAAATCGGAGTTGCAGCACATGTATCGCTCCAGCTGATTTGCTTATTTCCATTGGCCTCAACAGCCATTATTTTGTACCAATGTTTACGGTAACAAAGCACGTTTGTGTCAATATATTCCAATTGATCGCCTAAAACAGAATCAAGCAATTGAAAACTCGGTTTACTTGCACCTACATGCCTATAAATAAGATACTTACCTACTTTATTCCAACCTGCATACGCATTCCAGGAAACCCTAGCTTTATTCAATTGCCCAACAGCTTTACTTTCAACTGTACAGTCTTCTTCATCTCCAATTGGCACACTTTCTAGCCCACATGCATTTTGAACACTAACACGTGCACAATACACATTCTCTAGTGTGTTCACGCTTGGGATTTGATAACGCGTATCATCTTGGCTGAACACCTCATCAATTTTAACGTTGTTGTGATAGATTATATAACTTTTGAAATCGGATATTGGACTTCTTTTATAATCTAGTAGATATGAATTATCATTCATTACACTAACACGCAGCAAGGGAGTCGGTGGTGGCGGAATCGTATCGCCAACACGTAGATCTTGTGTACTCATTAAAGTATCGGTACAACCTATATCGTCCTCGATTATCAGTCGAATTTTAACTTGCCCTACAGTTGTAAATTGTAATTGTGGATTTGCGCCTTGATACAAGAAAGTATCGTTTATTGTCCATTCCCAACGAACGATTGTGCCGTCGGAAGCGGATTGGTCCAGTATTTCAATGGAAGACCCAACACAAACTTCACTTTGAGAAGTTTTGAAATCTGCCTTAATTTTCTTGATGTTTACGTATTTTACTGTGTCTTTGGTACATCCATGCTCTGTTGTAACTTTCAGTGTTACGGGATACTTACCGCCAGTGGCGTAAATGTGCTGTGGATCTTTATCTGTACTCACTCCCCCATCTCCAAAATCCCACGCATATTGAGTAGCGTTAACTGGCCAAGTGTTACTTGTGAACTGAGTCGGGACACCCGGACAAGGTCTAGACATACCAAAATCTGGTATCGGTTGTGGGTAAACGTAAATCGTATCAATGGGTGGATGTGTATAGGTGCAACCAAAAGTGTCGGACATTGTAAGGAGCGGAATAAATCGCCCTGTATCGAGATAGGTATGTGTTGTTACAAGTTTGTTTTTAAGGATGTTTCCATCGCCAAAATCCCATGTAAATCCGTTGCTTTTACTGGTATCTGCCGTAAACTTAACCGCTAGTGGTACACAGCCTTCTGTTTTGTCGAATATGTAATTTCCTATGGGCCCTTTCACCAAAACAAATCCTGGATAACTAAATGAATCTTGACATCCCCACTCATCAGTTACTTTTAGCGAAACATCATAATTGCCTGATTTTAAGTATAATTTACTCGGATATCTTTCTTGAGACCCAGTACCATCTCCAAAATCCCACTCCCACTTAATGATTCTTCTTAAGGCGTTAAGCGTAGACCGGTCCTCAAAACTCACATGTAAAGGTGGGCAGTCTTTTATTAAACTATCCGCAAAAAACTTAGCGCGTAAAACCTCATCTTCGATGTTTACCGTGTCTTGTAGTCTAGTTACACAGCCGTTTTCATCAGTCATATATACTTTGACCAGATACTTGCCTGATTTTTCAAAAGTGTAATTGACAACTTTTTGATCTGACGATCCTTGTCCATCGCCCAAATCCCATTTGTACGTCCACTTTGAGTCGTCAACGGGCTTTGCGAAAAGTGGGCTAAATATGAACTTGCGGCCATTACAATCTTTAAATCTTGTAATCTTGAGTGAGGCTTCCTTGGTTCCATATACTTCGGTCTCAAAATCCTCCGATCCCTTGCAACCATTTGAATCCACTCCAATTAGGGATATTGGCCATTTACCATCATCCGGCCCTGGTTGAAACAACTCGAAAGTATCCAACCCAAGAGAGTCTACCGGAACTTGATACACGCCAATTTGCCAATAAAGCTGGGTATAGTTCTTTGGCTTTGATGTGGTTTTTAAAATCACGTCGAGTGGTCCACACCCTGGTTTTGCGTCAATTGACCCCGAAACTGTTGGTCCAGTAACATTATAAACCATTTCCATGGCGCGTGCACAACCACCGGTTTTTGAAGTATCTGTAGCCCGATAATACACTTTATGTGCACCAGGCTGTGGGAATGATATTGTTACGCCCCGTTTAAAAAAACTGTCTTTGTCATTAATGATCCAGAGATAGGATAAATATGATTCTCCGGCTGACCCTCTAAAACTGTAGGAAGTAGGCGCACACAAGTCGCCGGTGGCTGAAAAACCGCCACTAAATGTTTGTTTCGCTTCGAATTTAAAACTTACCGAGTCTATACACTTTGAAGTTGAATTATAGGCCCGTAACGTTACGTCTTTAGCAGAATCTGTGCCTACTCGAATTATCGAATCTAACAAGGTGTGTTTGTTTACAACCCAATTGATGCTGTCGTAAAACCTTGAGATGTTTGCCAGAATCATGATGTCATTTGCACATGTATCGTGCAAAGGTTTAATCTTAGCAACGGGAGGTAAGATATAAATTCGATTGGGCATTACAGTTGTGTCAAAGCAACCGTTGTCTTGGGTTATAAGCACCGCGTCATAATACCCTGTGTCTTGATCACGTACAGGAAATTTATAGTGCCAGCGGTACCCAAATTGGGCTTTCACTGCTGAATCTTTCAAAGCGCCCTTCAGCACCCCTTTCCCATTCGCAGGGATTAGTTTCCAAATAATTTTATCTATTGAATCTTTTAAATTCGTGTTTGTGAGGTTTAGTATTTGACCTTCAGACGCATTACACAAAGTGTCTATGCCAGGTTCTATAACGGGCTTCCTTTTTTCGCCGACTTTAACAGTCAACGTTACCTTGTTTTCACATCCTTCTTTTGTTGTGACCTTCAGGACTATTTTATAAACGCCACGTTCTGTGTATTTGTGTGATATGGACCTTACAGAAGTGTCAGAAATTTCTTTTGTTTCACCATCGCCGAAATCCCAATACTGCATATCCATTGCATATTTACCAAGGATTGTTGTATTGCGAAACAAGACATTCATTGGCACACATCCTTGTGTGTCAGGAGCTGCAGTCACTTCAATTGGCCGTACCTGAATTAACTTTTGCATTGTATCAGAAACGCAACCGTAATTGTTTTTCGTAACCAATGAAATCACGTGAGACGCAAAATTGGTTATGGTGATTTTACTTTTCTGACCTTGGGTGGCAGAACTTCCATCCAATAACCAATTCCAATCCGTTGCGCCGGAACCAATGTCTTCAACATCTACATCAAATGGCACACTGCACGAAACACTATCACTCACCATGATTTTAGGGTTCGGAGTAGGCTTCACAATTACTTTATTTGCATAGGTGCGGGTTTGGTTACATTTCCCATTCTTCGATACAGTAAGACTAACAGTATAAGAGCCTGCTTTATCGTATGTGGTAGCAGCCTGTTTGGTTTGAAACTTCTTGCCGTTACCCAAATCCCAATTATAGGACAAACCGGAAATATCAGGCTTGGTTTTATTTGTGAAGGTGACATCCAATGGCGCACAACCATCGTTTTTATCAATACCGAAATCGACGTCGATTGGATTTACATTGATAAAAGACTTTTTCTGCTTGCTTCCTTTACAGCCTTTGCTATTGGTAACAACTAAAGAGACATCATAATTCCCGTTGCTCGTATAGGTGTTTTTAGGGTTCTGAGAGGTTGAAGTATTTCCATCACCCAAATTCCAAGAATAAGTGAACCCTGTTCCGCCTTTTGTTGTAAGATTGGTAAATTGAACATCAAGTGGTGGAACACAGGCAAAGGTTTCGTCAGCAGTAAAGTCTACCTCGGGAACTGGCCATACTTCAATGATATTGTCTTTCTTAATTTTGTCTGAACACCCATTCGCATCAATCGCGAGCATTGAAACAGAGTACGTTCCCGCGAATTTATATACATGGTATCCTGATATCGTATTCGTTGTGTTACCATCTCCAAAATCCCACGTGACGTCAACGATTTTAGCACTTCCCTCCTTTGTTTTGTTGGTAAAAGGCACCGATAGTGGTGCGCAACCGGAGGTCTTCAAAGGTTTAAAATCAGCAACAGGCAATTCAAAGACTTCAACATACGTTGTTTTGGTTTCAGTGATTTCTTTTCCTGTATCATCTGTGGTTTTTAATGTAACCGTGTACGTTCCTGGCTTATAAAATATAGCTGATGGGTTTTGCTTTGTTGAAGTATTTCCGTTTCCAAATGTCCAATACCAATTGGTAATCTTGCCGGTTGATTTGTCGCTAAAATTTACGGTGACTGGAGTACAGCCATTTGTTGTGTCTGCTGTAAAATTTGAGGTTGATTGACCATACGCGGAAACCCCTATTAAAAGGCATGTGAGCAGTATTATGTTTAGTCGTGGCATTTAATTTTTGTCTGTCTTGCAA
>JBLING010000227.1:0-4784 GCA_047639155.1 bacterium | reverse complement strand
ATTTCATCATCAAATTCAAGTTCTCTGAAATTGTAAAAAATGAAGAGTTTAGGTTTTATTCTGGTCTGCTGATTTTTGCAACTATTATAGCAACAAGCGCGCTTCTAATACTAGATGTAAGCCATTTTGAAAAGGCATTTAGGGAGTCCCTTTTCATGGTGATTAGTATTGTTACCACAACTGGGTTTGCCACTGCGGATTACACAACTTGGGGATACTTTTTGACACTTGCCTTTTTTCTACTCATGTTTTTCGGTGCTTCCGCCGGATCAACTGCTGGAGGTATTAAAATAGTACGACATGTTTTAATCGCAAAAAATGGAATGACTGAGTTGAAAAGACTTCTTCACCCTTCTGCTGTGATTCCCGTTCGATATAACGGTCGTGCGGTTGAGCAAAAGATTATATACAACATTCTAGCGTTCTTCTTTATTTATCTGACCATTTTCGCTATGGGTACAGTTGTGATGACGTTTTATGGATACGATCTTGTGACGGCTGCTGGTGCGACTATTTCCTCTTTAGGGAATATCGGGCCAGGTATTGGAGGCGTCGGGCCATCCCACAATTTCTCCGCATTCCCTGAATCGGCAAAGGTTTTCCTTAGCTTTTTAATGCTTCTAGGACGGTTGGAATTGTTTACAATGTTGTTGTTGTTTATGCCAAGTTTTTGGGCAAAAACATAATCGACCAATCAGACTAGATAATCAACAAAGCGTCACCGTAACAAAGGAAGTTGTATTTCTCTTTGATAGCAGTTGTGTAGATTTCATGAGTTAAGTCCACGTCATCTAAAAACGCACTTGTCAGCATCATTAAAGTAGATTCTGGTTGGTGAAAGCCAGTTAAGTATGAATTCGCGATCTTAAAGTTGTGTGGTGGGAAAAGAAATTTGTCTGTCCACCCATTGGCTCCATTTAATCTCCCAAAAGCTGAAACAGATGATTCTAATCCTCTCATTACACTAGAACCGACAGCACATACACGCTTTTTGTTCTCTTTTGCAGAATTTACTTGCGCAGCAACTTCATCTGTGATACTGAACTTTTCAGAATCCATTTTGTGCTTCGTCAAGTCTTCAACTTCCACTGTTCTAGAAGAACCCAAACCAATATTCAAGTTCATTTTAACAAAGTTCACGCCTTTAATTTCTAAGCGCATCATAAGCTCACGTGTGAAGTGAAGCCCTGCAGCTGGTGGAGCAATTGCTCCTTCTGTACCGGCAAATATTGTTTGGTACCTTTCTTTATCTTGGTCCTCAACAGCTCTGTCAATATATTTCGGAAGTGGAGTTTCACCAATTCGGTCAACAACACTTTTGAAATCGTCAGCTGAACCATCAAATAGAAATCGAATGGTTCTTCCTCTCGAAGTTGTATTGTCAATTACCTCAGCTACTAAGTCATCATCCCCGAAGAATAATTTGTTGCCAACACGAATTTTACGCGCTGGATCAACTAAAACGTCCCACAATCTAAGCTCTGGATTTAGTTCTCTTAACAAAAACACTTCGATTCGAGCGCCTGTTTTTTCTTTATTCCCAAATAAACGTGCTGGAAATACTTTGGCATCGTTCAATACCAAAACATCGCCTTCATCAAAAATGCCAAGCAACTCTTTAAATTCTTTGTGCTCAATAGATCGGTCTTTTCTATTGACAACCATTAGCTTAGAGTCACCTCTATAACCAGCAGGTCGTTGAGCAATTAAATTTTCAGGTAGTTCAAATTTGAATTTGGAAAGTTTCATGCAGATTTTTTTGTGTCTGAAATTACAGCCCGCAAAGGTAAAAATTTATCGCAATATTGAGTTGTAAATTTGGGATAATATTCGCTTAACTCGTTGGTCAGTCAGAGTTTACCTCACTTTTAATACAAAGTCGCTGTGGGTATGGTGTTGGCCAAAATATTTTAATTCCGGTTTTGTTGCATTCGCAGTTGCGTAACCATATAGTTTTGTTGGGGTTACAAATTGTTTTTCCTTTTTTAAACCATGAATCAATTTTGCCGCAAACGGGGAGTGATCCAATGAGTTATTCCAATAATCGGGTACTTCATACTTTCCTGAAGCAATAAAAATCCGTGTTTTCTCTTCGTTCATCCGGTCATCAAACTTGACAAGATCAATATCTTGGAGTTTACTTTCATACTGGGCAATAGGTAAATCATGTGCATTGGCATCAAAATTCGCCCCAAAGCAAACGTCAAAAATGGCAAATACATTTTTGGTGGGTAGATTGTCCAGCCGTTGTCTTAAATACGAGAATTCTAAGTACGTGGTTAATCTAAAATCGTCGTACGATGATTTACTGTCTGACAGCGGTAGCGCTGCAGTCCCTGTCTTTGATTCGTAATATCCATGGCCAGCTATAAACACAACCAACTTGTCTTTTTCTCGAATTTTATCAAACAATTCATCCATGCCCTTCCACACGTCGTCAATTTTTGCGTTGTAATAAGTGATGATTTCAACACCATATTTCTCTTTTAATATTTCACTGACAGACCGAGCGTCGTTAATCGGATTTGATAATGATTGCCAATTTGAATGAGGCGCATACTCGTCTGTGGCGATAAACAACCCGTAGGTTTTTGCAGGTGCATCTTCCTTTTCATTCGTGTAATCATTTACTGGTTTTGTTGTTTTGCCACCACGTGAATTGGTTGCCTGACCAACAATCCTTTTTATTATGGCAGCATAATCCTTTTCATAATAGACTTTGAAATATCGATTTGCAGACCTTGATGGACATTTTTCCTGTGCAGCGTACAGTTCTAATTCGTAATTGTAGTAACGCGTAGAGAAAACATTGATTGGATTACTGCTTTCCAAGATATAATGCATAAGTGGACCATGATCTATTCGCTCTCCTTTGCAATTGTGACTATCATACCCCTACCAGTCGTTGTAATTATTACCCGATTATGCTGTCTTGAATTTATGTGTAACGGATTGGTTTCAAATAATTCGAAAAGTAAGTTCGCTGCGAAGTTCTCTCCATACCATGATTCCGAAATTATGGGTTGTTTGTAGCAGCTTATTTGATTCTTTAATTTGGCAAGCTCCGATACGGTTAGTACGCTATCTAGGTTGACATTTTGGAAGTCAATGGCATTTTTTAGATAGGGATAAATGTAGGAAGAGGTTACAGAATTTTCAAATGTGAGCCCTCCAAAATGAAAGATGAATTCATCATCAGGGTGCGCTGATAGCGCCTCTGTTTTAAATGTTTGGATGATGTTCTCAAGTGTTACTTGTTCATTATAAAGTTCATAAAAGGCAACACTGTCGAATTTGAAACTTCGTCTACCCTCAAAACTATCATTAGCCGTTTTGTTATTGTGTAGGCGTAATTTCTTTACAAATGCTTTTCCGTCATTCACACAGTTGTTTAGTTTGTATCGCCGTGAGGGGTAATCATTAATCCCAATGGAAATACAGTGTAACATTGGCTCAGCTTGTTTTACCACGTAACCTGCCATTACCGTAACGTTTGAAAGAACGAGACCTAAAGCGATTAAAATTTTGAATTTCATTTGACTTCCTTTTGCCCAAATAATAATGCGGTTTGAAACAAGAAAGTAAATGAATGGGGCGATTCAAAGAGCCCAAATGTATCTATGAAACGCTAGTCGGATAAGACTCCTTTAAACTATAACTTTTTTTTAATTGTGGAATGCAGCCAATGCTTCAATCGGTTTTTTTACAATTTCCCCAACTGTAAATCCTAGGTCTCGAGCAACGAGGTCTAGCGCATCTTTAAAATAGTGCGCAATAGATCCGACGAAATTAACGGGTACATTTTTGTATTCAGGATGGCTTTGAATGTGAATTTTGGCAAACGTGCTTAATCCAATATATATCATCTGTTTGATCCATGGTTCTGTTCGATTTGCTGAGGCAAATTTCATAAAAGAAGCCAAATACACATTTGCATTGGGTTTGTTGTAAATGGAAAACAAAATAGATTCTTTATCGATGTTGTATGTTTCTTGAAATTGTTTAGCAAGGTAATCAGGCATGGTTTTATAAAGAAAATGTGACAACATATACTTACCAAAGTAAGAGCCACTGCCTTCATCACCCAAAACATAACCTAAAGCTGGAATCCGGCTATGTACATCTTTGCCATCGAAATAACATGAGTTCGAGCCCGTACCTATAATACACACGATTCCCTTATTATGACCACAAGCAGCAAATGCCGCTCCATCTAAGTCTTCGGACACCTTAATTATTTTAGCGTTTGAAAAGACACTGGTTAATGCGTTAATTAATATCTTATTTCTTTCTCCACTACTACACCCAGCGCCGTAATAATAGATTTCATCTATTTCTGAAGAATGGGCGTTTAATAAATCATTTCCAATAAGGTGCGATTCAATAAATTCTTGATTGTGAAAAAAAGGGTTGAACCCAATTGTTTTGGCTATTTGACTTGTGTCGTCTCCAACTATCATCCAATCGCATTTGGTTGAACCACTATCTGCTATTAATTTCATATTCAATGTGTAGGCTGTATAAAGCACCTACAGTTGCTAATTTCTTGTAAAAAAATACGCTCTTTTGTTGTTATACTCAGAGTCGTCAAAAGTATTGAAATGACATGGGATTATCCCGATTAATGTCTTTTCCATACTTCAATTATAACTTTATTGTAATAAATACCATAAGTTATAGTAATATTTACCTTAAGTTTTATTTAATTCGTAGTACAAAGAATAAAAGTTGCCAGTTGTGCAACTAATAAAAAGACAAAAAAAGAATTAAAAAAAAGGATTATG
>JBLING010000226.1:0-4791 GCA_047639155.1 bacterium | reverse complement strand
ACTTCTATTTTGAATTCCAAAGGGGGAATTTATTCGTGTATACAACAGACAAGGACTTTAACTTGATATTACGCCAGAGAGCTAGTAAAGTCAATGAGAGAGGGTATACAGTGCGACCAAGTTCTCCACTTAAAGTGACCAAGCACATCGACATAATAGACTCTTTAGACGAATGATATCAACTACCGTGGTTTTATTAGCGATTGGTGCCTATCTCCTTGGATCTATACCTTCAGCCGTTTTGGTTGGAAAGGCTTTTTATGGTCTGGATGTTAGAGAACATGGTAGTAAAAGCGCTGGAGCAACGAATACATTCCGAGTGTTGGGGAAATCTGCTGGTATGTTCGTGTTACTACTGGACGTTTTTAAAGGAGCCACCGCAGCCAATCTTGTTTACTTCTCTTCTACGCTCACAGATTCAGAATACGTAACTGGGTATAAAATTGGTTTAGGCGTTCTGGCAGTTGTGGGCCATCTATATCCCATTTTTGCGAAATTTAAAGGAGGGAAGGGCATTGCCAGTCTTCTAGGGTTAGTTATTGCGCTTGACCCATTATTGGCGCTTGGATGTTTTGTAATTTTCTTGATTATTCTGATAATAACCAACATGGTTTCAGCCGGCTCGATTCTCGCAACATTGAGTTTTGGAATTATGACGTATATCAGATATGATGTTAGTGAGCCTATTTTGCAAATTTTTGGCATCTTTGCAGTAATCTTAGTTCTTTATACGCACCGGAGTAATATTAAACGAATCTGGTTAGGAGAAGAGAAGAAAATGTATCTTTTTAAGAGAAAAGAGGATTAACGTGCAGATTTATAACGCAAATACATCTACCCAAGAGGAAGTTGAGTTACTCGAAGACTTGATAGGTGGTTACGCTGTCATTATATTTAATGACGATGTGAACACTTTTGATCACGTTGTAGAGTGTTTAATGGAGTACTGTGAGCATACACCTGAACAAGCAGAACAATGCTCTGTAATAATCCACTTTAAAGGAAAATGTGCCGTTAAACATGGCTCCACTAAGACACTTGCACCCATCTGTGATGCCCTTTGTAGAAAAGGTCTTTCTGCAACCGTTGAAATAGTTTAATTGACAACGGTATAGCTACAATTTCATGATTGCACTCAACGACATCTCCTACGAGTTTGGAGGAAATTATCTGTATAAAAATGCCAATTGGCATATAAAGCCACGCGAACGCATTGGACTAATCGGAAAAAATGGAACTGGAAAGACAACACTTTTACGGTTAATCACCGGGGAGTATGAACTACGGGAAGGGACGTTGTCTAAAACCAAAACCCTTAAAATTGGATACCTTCATCAGGAGATGTCTGAAACGGCTGTCGACTTATCGATAGTAGACGTTGCCATGCAAGCGTTTGCGGATGTAATTGAAGCAGAACTGGAAATGAACGCCATCTATAAAAGGATGGAATCTGAGGAAGTAACTGAGGAATTATTGGATAGACTTGGCCACTTGCAAGAGGAATTTGAGCGAAACAATGGGTATCAGATAAAGAGTTTAACAGAAGAGATTTTAGAAGGACTTGGTTTTAAAACGTCGGATTTAGTTCGACCCTTAAAAGAATTTAGTGGGGGATGGCGTATGCGCGTGATTCTTGCTAGAATGCTTTTGGAACAACCTGATCTACTGATGCTGGATGAGCCAACAAACCACTTGGATCTTCCGTCTATAGAATGGTTAGAAGCATACCTTCAAACCTATCAGGGCACTGTAATCGTTGTTTCTCACGATAAATTCTTCTTGAATAAAATGGTTACCAAAATTGTTGAGGTAACCAACCAGAAGCTCTATGTGTGGGACGGAAACTACGATTTTTTCCTTCAAGCGAAACTTGAGCGTGATGATTTACAAAAACGTCAATACGAAAACCAACAAACATATATAAAGGAGCAAGAAAAGTTCATCAATCGATTCCGTGCCAAGGCCTCTAAAGCTACTGCTGTTCAAAGTAGGGTGAAGATGCTCGACAAACTAGAAAAGGTAGATGTGATTGAATCTGAAGGTCCAAAAGTGAACTTGAGGTTTTCAATCAGCAAGGAAAGCGGTAAGGTCGTTATGGATCTTAATGACATTACGAAGCATTTTGGAGACAATAAAATCCTGACCAAAGCTTCTGGTTATATTATTAGAAAAGATAAGATCGCACTGATTGGAGCCAACGGAAAGGGAAAGTCAACCTTATTGCGCATAATAGCCAATTCGGAACGTTTCTCAGGCGAAAGAAAGGAAGGATACAACGTTGTCACTTCCTTTTTTGCACAGCACCAACTACAAGCATTACACCTTGAAAATGAGGTGCTTCAAGAACTGACGGAACATGGTTCAGGTTTGACCGAATCTGAACTTCGGAATGTTTTAGGTTGTTTTTTGTTTGCAGGGGATGACGTATTTAAACCCATTAAGGTGTTAAGTGGTGGTGAGAAATCTAGGGTAGCTCTAGCTAAAACCCTAGTTGAAAAGGCAAATTTTCTATTATTGGATGAGCCAACAAATCACTTAGATATACAAAGCATAGATGTGTTGATACAAGCATTGCAACAGTATGATGGCAGTTTTGTGTTGGTTAGTCACGATCGATATTTTGTTACAGAAGTTGCAAACAAAATTTGGTGGATAGAGGATGAACAAATCTGTGAATATCCGGGTAACTATACAGAATTTACATATTGGAAAGAGAAACAAGATGCTGGTAAAAAGGCAGAAATTACCTCACCTAAAAAGGTTGTAAAACGAGTTAAGAATCCGGTAAAAACGGAGGGTCAAAAGCACAAACAGCAGCAAATGCGGAAGCTGGAGCAGAAAATTGAACAATTGGAGCAACAAATAATCGACATAACGGCCACAATTGGCCAGATTGAAAGGGATTTAGCCAATCCAGAAATAACGAGTGATAGACAACGTTTACTCGACTTATCGAGTCAGCATCAAATTCAATCCGATCGTAAAATTGAGTTGTCTGACAAGATGGACTCCCTTATGGAAGAGTTGATGAAATTTGAAGAATAGTAGCCACTAGGTAAAAGTGTTTTGCTTTCTTGATTTGCGTTTAACCAGCCAATATGTTGCGACTATTGAGGTAAGTATTAAAACAATGTAGATTGCGTCCAACCAATTCAGTTGACTTAATTTTATTTTCCAAAACCCGGACATAAAGACCAAGAAAAAGGTTGCAACCACAAGTCGACGGTTATTTAACTTGCTGGAAAATTTGAGGGCCAGGCCGTATCCAAGTTCAATTCCAAAATGTGCGCAAATACCGAAAAGCAACAAGTATTCGCCGTAAGGCCAGTGCATAATTTTATATAACGCGCCCAAAATGACAACGGCAGCAGGCAAGTTTGAATATTTGCCATACAGACTTTTTGGTCTTTTGTTAGTGGCTAGTTCATCATCTAAAATTTCGTTCATCTTGTTTTTTGAATTTAAATGAAATACGCCGCAGATTGTCACCTATACTAGCGAACAATGAATCACCCAAACACCTGTACTCTATGTATTTTGGAAAGTCATGTGACGCATTCTCACAACGGAAGAAGCTATCTTTTATTTCAGTAATTACGAAATTGGTAGGGGTTGCGTTTTGGGCAGGATGTGCCTTATAGATGAGGACGTCATTTTGGCCATAGATCCACATTTCTTCGTTTGTTATGATATCATCGATGATTGTCGTGCCCATACCACGTAATCCATTCGTGTCCAACAACCAGGATTCAAAGTGGTTCATTGAACTATCTCCACGCATAGACCTTTCCCAAACCCCTACAAGCCAATAAAACTGCGTAAAGTCTTGATTTATAAATACTTGTGTCTCGGTTTTGTGCTCATTTTTTGTTGAACTTGTACACCCAAAGCAAAGGAATAGTATTCCGATTGTAATGTTTTTCATTTCAATCGGAAATTACCTTTTTAATTATAAATTTGTTCAAACACGATATATCAATAATGAAACATTTACTATTTGTTACCCTTTTTGTATTTACACTGTTCAGTGGCTGTAAAGATGATACCCCAGTTGATACAACAGACAACACTTCAGTGGACGCTCGTGAGAGCATCTTAGGGAAGTATACTTGTAATTATGAATTATACAATGCAGTGACAGGAGTGGAGTCAGACAAAGGCACTTTCGCCTGTGAAATATGGGCAAACACGGATGATGAGAATAAATTTGATTTCAGAATCGATGGTTTGACTTTATTGATGTCTGGTGAAGGACTTACAGCGGTTTCTGATGGTTACACCTTCTCAATTCCAGAACAGACAGTTAAGGGTTTTGGTGATCTAATAGGAAAACCAATAATCAATATTACGGGTCAAACCAAGCGGGTTGATGGACACGTATTATCTATTTCAAAGAATATCACTTGCTTTTGTGAGCGTGCTAGAAAACAAGGACAAGACGATGATTTGTTCAAGTTTTCTTTTGTCAAAAAGTAATCTTGAATTGGCATATATGTGCCATATTTAAAATCAAATTATCAATTCCTAGACAACGTTTTGTAACTTCTGGTGTCTATAGAGTATAGATCACCTATTGAAGACCTTAATAACCATAACGCTGCTGTTTTTTTGTGCCTGTCAGGTTCAAGCAACACATATTATGGGCGGGGATATGACCTATCGTTATATCAGCGAGGATTCATTCGAATTTACTTTTGCGTTTTACATTGATTGCGTCAACGGTAACCCTGGTGCAATAGCTTCCGATCAATTTGCGATATTGGGATTTTTCAATGCCACAACAAAACAGTA
>JBLING010000225.1:0-4803 GCA_047639155.1 bacterium | reverse complement strand
ATGGGATACAACCTTGGTCAACTCGGACTAGAGTTTTCAGACTCCCTTAGGTTCGTTGCTATAGGTATTGCCGCTTTAGGGCTCTCAGTAGCCCCATTCTTTCGAAGAAAAAACACCTTTCTTTTACCCCATAAGCTAAAAATTCAACGCTTTGGTTTCATCGGCGCTACCCTGGCTTTTCTTTTAATCGCTGTTGGCACTGGTAATCAAATTAATTCAAGTGAAGATGGTTCAATTATTAAAACCATGATGCAACAAGTTGATCAAACCATTTTTGCCCCAATTGATAATGGAATGGAAATTAGTGAAGCACAAATCAATCAACTTGAAAAACGAAAAATAATAGCAGGTGTAATGTCTGGCGGAAGTGGTGTTATAATAGGGCTTTTGGCCTTTTTGCTTTGCATTGGAGTTTGCTCAATTGGATTCGGGATTGGAATAACTGCAGCCAGTATCACTTGGGACCCAGTTGGAGCGCTTGGAGGACTCGCGTTAACAGCCGTGGGTATGTTGCTCGTTTCTGTCGCCATGAAAGAATTGAGAAAAGTGATAATTAAAGATTACCTTGAATCGCAAGGGACTGAAACTGAATAAAAAGTAATGGAATGTGCGTTGATTACAGGCGGCTCCAGGGGTATTGGTCGAGCCACTGCTTTGCAATTGGGTAAAAACCACAACCTTCATATATTAATAAATTATGCGTCAAATGACGAAGACGCAATTGCGTCTCGAGATTATCTGTCTGAACAAGGTTGCTCAGTAGAGTTGCTGAAATTTAAAGTACAAGACGGAGTTGAGGTAAGCCGCGTTTTGACAAAATGGGAGGAAGAAAACCCTGACAATTTTATCAAAGTTTTGGTCAACAACGCAGGTACGCATAAAGACGGTTTATTTCTTTGGTCGACTCCTGAACAATGGGATGAGGTTATCTCCGTTTCCTTAAAAGGGATGTACAATGTCACAAAATTTTGTGTGGATCGAATGTTAAAGCAGAAACGCGGTCGCATAATAAATATGTCTTCCATTTCGGGTGTTAGTGGCAACGCTGGTCAGGTCAATTATTCTGCCGCCAAAGCAGGTATGGTTGGCGCGACCAAAGCACTAGCCAAAGAACTGGCTCGTATGAAGATTACTGTAAATGCCGTAGCACCTGGTTTTATAGAAACTGAAATGACAGACGATTTGGACAAAAAGGCTACTGCCAAAAAAATCCCAATGGGTCGATTTGGTAAATCCGAAGAAGTGGCATCACTTATTTCCTACTTGGTTTCTGATCAAGCTGGATATATAACCGGTGAAGTTATTAATATCAATGGCGGACTGTACTCGTAATGGCTGACCAAAGCAGCCATATCACGGAATACATTCAACAACGCCCCCCTTTTGTGATGGTTGACAAATTGCTAAGTGCCGAAAATGGCCGTTTTGAGTCAACATTTCAGATCCTTTCAGATAACATTCTCGTAGAACAAAAGACATTAACCGTGTATGGTTTAATCGAAAATATTGCACAAACAGCCTCAGCTGGATTGCATGCTTCGATGATTCGCTTGGCAAAAACAACCGGTGGTACTGGGGTATTGGGTGGAGTCTCTAAACTAAGCGTCAAAAATATACCCCCTGTTGGGTCCAATATCCGTACGACGGTCCGGATTATAACAGAACTAGGTAAAATGATAAAAATTCATGGATCAACATACTTAAACAAAGAATGTCTTATGGAATGCGAAATGAGTATCGTTGTAGTAAATTAGTATCTTAAAGAAAATGAAAGCCTTAAAATTAGAACTCAAAAATCACATTATAAATGAGTTGAACCTGGAAGACATTACTCCAGGAGACATCGCTAATGACGCTCCAATATTTGGGACTGGTTTAGAACTCGACTCTATTGATGCTCTTGAGTTGGTGGTTATCTTAGATAAGTTCTATGGAATAAAAATTCCAAATGAAGAAATAGGCAAACATGTGTTTCAATCGATCGACTCGATGGCACAATACGTCGCCGACAATCGCGTAATTGAAAAATGAAAATATACGTTACGGGTATTGGGATCACCACTGCCATCGGATTAACCGCCGATGAAAATTTAAAGAATCTGATTCAGGGTAACACAGGAATTAAACAATCCGCCTCCTACAATTTCATGTTGGGTTCAATCGATTTGACCAATGAAGACTTGTTGGAAAGATTGGAAATTGTGGATGATGACTTTTCCAGAACAACATTATTAAGCCTCCTTGCCGCTAAAGAAGCCTTTCACGGTAACACAATTGATAAACACATTAAGACCGGTTTTATATCTGCCACGTCGGTTGGGGGAATGGATAAGACCGAGACCTATTACTTCGACAACAAAAAGAATCAGGATCACAGACATTTCCCAAAAATGACGCATGACAATGGCGGAACCACAGATGCGGTAGCCGCTGTGTTGGGGATTTCTGGTTTAGTTGATACCATTTCAACGGCCTGCTCTTCAGGAATTAACTCCATTATGTACGGTGCAAGACTGATTCAAGCGGGCAAGCTTGACCGCGTATTGGTAGGTGGGTGTGACCCTTTGGCTCATTTTGATATAATGGGATTTGACTCATTAAGTGTTTTTGACAACAATCTCTGCCAACCTTTTGACGATTCACGAAACGGGTTAAACCTTGGAGAAGGTGCTGCGTTTTTGGTTATAGAAAGTGAAAAAAGTATGTCTCTCTCTGGTAACACCCCACTTTGTGAAGTAACAGGTTGGTCGAATACAACAGATGCCTTCCATCAAACGGCAAGTTCAGAAAATGGTTTTGGGGCTAGTCTCGCCATGAAAAAGGCAATTGAGAAAGCTGGCCTTTTGCCAACAGATATTAGCTACATCAATACGCATGGAACAGGCACTAAAAACAATGATTTATCGGAATCAAATGCGATGCTGGAGGTCTTTGGTCAAAATGTGCCGCCCTTCAGCTCTACAAAAGGTTATACAGGCCATACGTTGGCAGCTGCAGGAGCTGTTGAAGCCGTATTTAGCGTTCAGGCGATTTGTAATCAATTGCTTTTTCCAAACATCAATTTTGAAACGCCAATGCTCGAAACAGGTCTCGTACCCATAATTACTTGTCAAGAAAACGCACAAATCAATCATGCATTAACAAACTCATTTGGTTTTGGCGGTAATTGCTCCAGCCTAATTTTAAGTAAACTGAACTAAATGTACATTAAGGCGTCATCTACAATCTCTCACCAACCTACGTTTAAGAATCCAGGTTTTTCGAAGGTGATTAAACCTTTACCGGCACAAAGTGATGCGGTTGACCCAGAGTATCGAGATTACATTTCTGCCAATTCGCGAAGGCGACTTAGTCCCGTGTTAAAAATGGCGTTGGCATGTGCTCAAGAGTGTGTAAACCAGTCAGGCGGCGCAATTTCTGAAGCAATAATTGTCGGTACCGGAATGGGAAGTAACCACCATACCACCACGTTTTTAGATAAAATATATGAAGCTGAAGGAGGTTTGGTATCTCCCACGTCCTTCACACTTTCAACAGCCAACTCTATTGCTGGACAAATTTCGATCCAACAGAAAAATCACGGTTATAACAACACCCATTCGCACAGCACGCTTTCGTTCGAACAAGCCCTCATCGACAGTAGCCTATGTTTGCTAGAAGGAATGAAAAATGTTCTTATTGGTGCTGCTGACGAGTATGTTCAAAGTCTTTTTAATATGCCTAAGTACTTAGGTAGGGATGACGATTTTAACACAAATGGCGCGTCTTTCTTTTCGGTAATTGGTGAAAAAACGCATGCTGGCCAAATTCAAATGGTGGATGTGGCAAGTTTGAGCAGAATATCGAGTAGTGCTATTGGCAAAGAGATAACATCGTTCTTAAACCTACATGCAAATTTACCAGTTGATCTTGTGTTGTTCAGTAGTTCTAATCATGAGACACATCCAATTCTTAAAGACATATTTCCGAACACCGAACTAAAGGACATTGTACCGTACTGTGGTGTTTATCTTACAAATTCCGCATTTGCCGTCGACTATGCTGTCGATATGTTATCACAACCTCAAGCCGATACTAACGACAAACCGGTGCAGACTATTCTAGTTTGTAACAACCTACTAGAACAAAACTTAGGTTTGATTTTGCTTACCAATATTACAGTCTAAAAATGCTTCGAGACGACTTATATACGGTTGTAGATTTAGACGAAAATGAAGCGCAAGTTATCGCAACAATAGCGTTCAAACCAACCCATGATATTTTTGGTGGTCACTTCCCCGAAAACCCTATGGTGCCAGGCGTTGTGTTGTTAAAAATAGTACACGAATTATTAGAACATCACGGCAAAATTAATGTCCGTTTGGTGGCTATAAAACAAAGTAAGTTTTTGGCGATTATCAATCCGAACGTTCACCGACAGGTTAAAATTACTTGGAAAGTAGAACACGAGGATAACCAACTAAACATCAAAGCAACTGGCCTGGTAGACACACAAACATTTTTTAAACTGAGTGCCGTATTTGGAAGGATTGAGTGATGTTGATCGGTAGCCCCTAGGCTCCTAAAGTCGAACATTTTTCAAGTATATTTTCCTCATTAATAGGCGATTATGTTTTTGAGTGTTGTAAAATTGGGGTTTTTGAGAAGTTAGCAATAACGGCATTTATAAAATATAATGGCTTTGATTTTGGCTTATGACAACAAGAAAATCATATCATTCTACGATTAAACTTGCATTTGCTCTTGATATTCACAAAAACTGGCTTCCTAAGGAGTTTCTAGAAACCATTCCTCGTTCTACGA
>JBLING010000224.1:0-4813 GCA_047639155.1 bacterium | reverse complement strand
AATGGATTCTTTTCAATTCTATCTAACACATCGTCTTTAACAACGTAAACACCACCGTACAATGGTGATGGATCTTTAGTGTAATTTACATCTCCTGACAGCTGGAATCCCAAAGCAACATATTCTTTATCTCCACCACCTTTGTTTTTAATCCAAAGTGGTCCAGACATAAATCCTTGGGCATAATTATAGTGGTAAGGATCGAACAAAGAAGACGAGATAACCTCAAATGATTTTCTCACATATCGTGATGGTCCTTTAGTTGTATAATTAATCGCTCCACCAGTAAAATCTCCGTATTGTGCAGGCACTCCAGATTGTATTATGTCTACTTGACTTTGAGCTCCTTGCGGGATGCCCGCATCTCCAATAACTGCAACACCATCAATAAATACTCGAGTTGCATCTGTGCGTTGTCCTAAAAAACTAACTCCGCCACTCGCTGTAGTATTCGCAGCTGATGAAGTTGCTGCTAACCCTCCGGCGCTACGTACAGCCATTTTAACTAGGTCCTTATCACTAAATGATTTTTGATTTTTATCAGGCTCAATAAGGTTTGTTTTATAACGTGTAACTGTTACAGTTGTCAGTTTTTCTCCACCTTTTGCGGGAGACAATTCAACGTTAACGTACGATATATTGTTACCAGTTACAACAACGCCAGAATATTGACGTGTGTTATACCCAACATAAGTTATCTCTACAACATATTCTCCAGGATCAAGTGGCTTAACTGTGTAGTTACCAACATCATCCGACAATCCACCTCCTTTAGCAATACCATCTTTTTTAACAATGATTTCGGCATAATCCAGTGCTTTTTTTGTCTGGCCGTCGATAATTTTCCCTCTAATTTCTCCGAAGTTTGCCTGCCCAAAAGCATACACACTGGAAACAACTAGGATAACCGTTAGGTAGAGATATTTACTCATATTGAAATCGTTTATTCTATTTATACTTTTTACTATAATCGGCGAAAGCTACTTAACTTTCTATTAAACTGCAAAAAAAACAATTTATCCGACAATTTGCCTATAATCATGCCTATAATCAGCCATATTTTTTTTCCCTTTTACGTAGGCCTCGACCTTGTTTGCCAACACACCTGATATCTTAACGTAGGACTCCTGAGACCATCCTGCAACATGCGGTGTTACTATCACGTTGTCTTGGTCATTTAGCCATGTCAAATCCTGACTCTCATCAGAATTAAATGACTGCAATCTTTCATTTTCTAGAACGTCCGTTGCAAATGATTTGATCTTGCCTGAATTCAATCCCTGAATTACAGCTTTGGTTTCCATAATTCCACCTCTTGAAAGGTTCAGTAATATGAATTTTTTACCTGCCGCTTCTATCCAACTAAGATTTATCCAATTTTTCGTTTCCGAGGTAAGTGGAATGTGAAAACTTATCACATCCGCTTCAGCCATCAATTGTTCAAGGCTAACCTCATTTACATCTCCTTCACTAAAGTCGGATTTGTATTTGTCGTAGGCAACAATTTTACACCCAAACCCAGCTAATTTTCTTGCAACAGCACTTCCTGTATTTCCGTATCCGATTATACCAACAGTACTATTTTTAATTTCTCCCCCGCGATTTCCTTCACGATCCCAGACATACTGAACTACCTCCCTGTTGCTCTTAACAATTCGATGCTTAAGCGCCAACATCAATCCTACTGCATGCTCACCGACAGCATCAGCGTTGGCTTCCGCGGCGTTAATACATAAAATGCCACGCTTTTCTGCTGCATCAAGATCAACATTGTCCATACCTGAACCGGCACGTGCAATAAATTTAAGTTGTGGTTGAGAAGATAAGAACTCCGCGTTGAGGTTAATTTTACTCCGAACGATAATTCCTGAATAGGACTTCAATTCTTCTATAATTTGGTCGCGTTGTATAGTTGGTTGATAGGAGAATGAGATACCAAGCTGATCGAGTCTGTTCATTAGACTATTGTGCATATCATCCACGATTAACAGTTTTAAGGCTTTATTCATTCTATTTCAAATCTATCATTTAAAAGTGGTTGCAAAAATGCTGCTTTTACCACCGTCCACTACAAATTGAGTAACGGATTTTATTAAAAACTCAATTTCGCCCCTAGGTTCATTATTCTTGGTGCTCCGAAATTACCTGGATTATCCATTCTTATTTTATACAACATTGCAAAAGTTTGTGCATCTATTTGACTTTGGGCAGCTTGTATTCCATGCGGTGAATTTAAGTACCCATCATCACTTGGAGACCCTGTATAACCATACACTCTAGAAATTAATTTCGTATTCAACACATTATTTACAAGCAGATAAACGCCAATGGTTTTGTCGCCAACTTTAAAGTCGCGTTGAATATTCAGATCAACGTTATGGGTCCATGGCATTCTACTTCCAAATGGGTTTCCTTTATTCTGACTACGCTGTACAACACCGTTGTTTGCTTGCGCTTCAGAAATCGCACGTTGAATTGAAGTGTAAGGCAGTCCAGAAATAGATTGCATCGACGCACTAATTACTACATTTTTAAGAATATCATACTTCCCTAATCGCGGCCCTTTATATCTCATCTGACCTTGCATCAATGAGTCACCTCCAAATCTAAAACTTACGCCACCTTTAAACGTATGTCTATTGTCAAATGCCAAAGGGAATAAGCTTCTCAGATTTGGCTGGCCACTTTGAATTAGAGTTGCAGCAGAATTAGCATTTGACCCAGTTCCATCCGCAAATTGCAGCGCATAGCTGGCTTGTAATGACAACTGTCTGCCCCTATAATCGTACTCTGCTATGTATCTTTTTACCGTTGAAAAATCTATGTTGCTATAGGTGGTATAGGAATATGGATACGCTTGTTCAATTCTAAATTGGTTAACGTCGTTAATAATATTAGCATAAGATGCAGTCAGTTTAATACCCGCCTTATATCCAATTGCTTGGCTTAGCCCAATGTTGTATTCAGTCTTTACACGTGCCTTTAATTCTGGATTTGGCAACACACTATTGAGGTTGCTTTGAAGATAGTAGAAAGAGGTATATGGCAAATAGGTTTGCCCGGCAGTTGGGTTTTGAGCCAATTTGTCGTAGCTCATAAAAAACAAACTCGAGGATTTGATTGGAAAAGAAATAGAAATTCGTGGCAACAACATGTTTTGAGCCTCGAATTTTTTAAATGATTGAATGGTTAATTCTTGGTTTTCAGGGTCAACTAAGAATGGTTGGATGAGCCCTGAAGTTGATTTATTTGCCAATATGTTTGGATCACTGATAGGATTTCCCTCAACATCGAACCAATCGGTTCCGTCTCTATATCCCACTATATTATTGGGGTTCTTTACATCATCAACATATACTACGTAGTTGTCTTTAACGCTATTCGGATGTTTTACTGTAATACCGTTAATTTCTGTTACCTCACTTACTTGTTTTACTGGATATAGTGAAAAGGCATCTTTCAGCACAAACTGATTACCGTCATATCTTTCAAACCTTAGTCCAGCCCGAATAATTAGATTTTTAAATACCACTTTGTCTTGTATCCATGCTGCAGCGGTAATCGGAGCAAACGCATCGATAGGTCTTGTAGATTTGTCATTTAAAAACCGTTCTAGGCCATGACGTTTGTGGACCCTTTTCCCGGTATGGTCATAACCCGAGTATGCAACAAAGGGATTCCCGTTGTTTAATAACTCGTCAGCGGTAAATAAGTCTAAACTAAAAACCTGTGGGTCAATAGCATTGATGTCGATAAAAGAAGTTGATGTGGTTTTATTGCCATTGACGTCTACGTATTGCATTGCTATAAGTCGCTCTCGAAGCTTTTTGTCAAATTCTTTTTGACCGGCCACGTCAACATACGTTTGGTATGATATAGTATCTGTAAATCTTCCATGTTCATCTATAGAAAAAATTGGATTTGATTCATCAATATTTTGAAGATGGCTGTTGGCCAAAAGTGGCATTAGTTGCCAAAGTTGAGATGCGTTTAGCCCATAACTCCCGGTAACATCTTGTTGAAAACTCATTCCCAATTCAATGTCGTGTCTAATGTCACGATCTTTATGCAGGTGGAGACTAATAAATGTTGTAGCAGATGTACTAAATCGTTTTTGAAATGACTTGGAATAGCTACCATACACTGTACCTGGATTTGCATAAAGAGAGTATAACAAAGGAATATTTTGTCCGTTCATTAAGCCCCCTTTTGACACCAACTCCTGGATAGATTTAGATTCTCCAAGTCTATCATAGAAGAAAGACGTGTAATTGCCCAAATTAGGGTTTGCTTCTCCCGGAGTAAAACCTATTAGAGAATCACGATAGCCTGTAAACTCGTGATAATCCGTCAACGTCCGTTCATTGCCATTTTCATCAATAAATTTTGTTTGGCCATCATCCACATAAGCGTAGGTAGGAACCCTAATTGTCTCGAATGATCCAACGTGGCCGTAATTGAAGAAATTATCACCATGACGAATATTGGAAATCTCAGAATTTGAATGCTGGTAATTTACGTCGATGGTGTAGGACAATCTGCTTATAAAATTAGTATCTCGAATAGGTTTGCCAATGTTGTTATATGGTTCAATGATGCTGTGTGAGAGCTTAAGTTGACTGTTTAAAAAACGATATTCCTGAACGGGGTTTTCATCACTGTTCATAGGCACAAAATTCGCCTGTGAAAGTCGGCGTTTCGTGTAATCCATGCTATTGATAAAACTCACGTTCAACTTTTCATTGGGAGCATAACTAAGTTTAATCCGGCCACCGAAATCGTGTCTTTGAGCGTTGGGTCTTGACGAAGTATG
>JBLING010000223.1:0-4821 GCA_047639155.1 bacterium | reverse complement strand
GGTAGACAGTAGATGAGCAAAGACCAACTCTGCAACGCTGTTAGACGAAGCCGCCGGGGTATTAATCACCTCAATGCCTTTACTTTTCGCGTGTGCCACATCAATGTTGTCCATACCAACGCCACCTCTCCCAATTAGTTTCAAATTTGGGCAGGCATCAATAAGATCGGCGCGAACTTTCGTCGCACTTCTCACAAGAATAGCGTCGTATTCGTTTAGTCTGTCAACCAGCTCATTTTGCGGGATAGTATTCATATCTACCTTAAAACCAGCTTGTTCTAAAATATTCTTTCCGTTTGGGTCTATCCCATCGTTTACTAAAATCTTCTTCATTCTTAAAATGTTTGCATCACATTAACTAAAGCTTGAACAGAGTCTATGTTCAACGCGTTATACATCGAAGCTCTAAACCCACCAACAGATCTATGTCCTTTAATTCCGTTGATATTGGCTTCCATACACGCTTTTAAAAACGCGTCGTTTCTTGATTCATCATTCAGCAAAAAGGTAGCGTTCATCCTACTTCTGTCATTTACAGAAACAGGGCCAACGAATGCATCGTTACTGTCAATCTCATTGTACAACAAATCGGCTTTTGCTTTGTTTCGATTCTCTATGTTCTCAACACCGTTTTTGTCAATCCACTTAAGTGTTTGTAATACTATATATATCGGAAAAGCCGGTGGCGTATTAAACATAGATTCTTTGGCTATATGAATTTTATAATCCATCATAGATGGTATTTGCCGCGACACTTTTCCAAGAATATCTTTTTTGATAACAACCAAAGTTGCCCCTGCAGGCCCAAGATTTTTTTGTGCTCCGGCATAAATTAAATCAAATTTAGAGGCGTCAATTCGCCGGCTAAATATATCAGAACTCATGTCGCATACGAGTGGTATACTTGTTTCGGGAAATGCGTGCATTTGCGTTCCATAAATCGTATTATTACTTGTAATATGCAAATAATCAGCATCTTGCTGAACATTATAGGCTGAAGGTATGTAGGTATAATTCTTGTCCTTTCCAGAAGCAACAACTTGGACTTCGCCAAACATAGCCGCTTCTTTAATAGATTTACTTGACCATACACCAGTGTCAAGATATGCTGCTTTGGTTTGCAATAAGTTGTAAGCAACCATTAGAAACTGGGTGCTCGCTCCACCTTGTAAATACATGACTTCATATTCGTCACCCAACCCCCAAAGCTTTTTAACGAGCGATCTTGCTTCATCCATAACAGCAACGTATTCTTTGCTTCTATGCGAAACTTCCAGAATCGATAAACCTGTATTTGCGAAATTTTGCAAAGCGCTCACGCCAGCGTTAATGGACTCTTGCGGTAAAATTGCTGGTCCAGCAGAAAAATTATGTACCTTATTCATCTTGTGATTTATAAAGGAACAAAAGTATTACGATTACAATCTAAATCCATGTGAAATTCATGTTAATATACTGATATATCGACGTGGGTATGTATCGACTATATTTGCCAAAAATATCCGGTCATTACACGATTCGAAAAATATCAAGCCAACATTAGAAAACAGCTGGAACCACTGAAAAAATGGTTACAGCGTCACAGTTTCCCAGGCTTTAAAGGTCGATCCTTGTATGATGTAGGGAAGTTTTTCATCGACTCCTTATTCGATGCTGACTTGATGCTACGCGCATCTTCTTTAGCCTTTAACTTCTTCCTCGCCTTGTTCCCCGCATTAATATTTTTATTTACCGTCATTGCATATATACCCATTGGCGATTTCCAAGCCGACTTAATGGTCCAGATTAATCGTTTATTGCCAACCAAAGCGTACGAGGTGGTTCTTGGGACGATCGACGACATATTGAACAATCAGAACTTAAGTTTACTATCAGTTGGTTTTATACTTGCCCTGTATTTTAGCAGCAATGCGTTCAACTCCATGATGACAGCGTTCGACAAGTATGCTTTATCCCATCAAAAAAGATCGTGGTATTTAGCCCGTGTCCGCAGTATTGGACTGACTGTATTGGTTGCCTTAATTGTGTTGGCGAGTGTCGCGGTTATCACAGTTGTTACCATATCAATATCTTGGTTAAAGAAACAGCAATACGTTGATGAACAGTTCAACTATCTATTGTTAGAAATTCTACAGTATGGTTCCGTTTTCATCCTCATCTATTTCGTCTATTCTTCACTGTATTATTTCGGAAGTTCGAAAGTGGCAGAATGGCGATTCTTTAGTGTGGGCAGTACCTTGGCGACGATATTGTCCGTAATTGCCAGTGCTGGATTTACGTATTATGTGAACAACTTCAACTCCTATAATAAGCTTTATGGTTCCATTGGAACAATCTTGGTTTTGATGTTATTTATCTATTTTAATTGCATCATGTTGTTGGTTGGATTTGAGCTCAATAGTAGTATTGATCGGGCTGAAATGAAGGCCATTCCACGCGATCCCAAAAGAATATCACTTTAGGGAATATTTTTATAAATAAATGTTGTCGGTAACACGTGCAAAAATTACATTTGCACCCTCTTACGGAGAAGTGGCAGAGTGGTCGAATGCACTTGTCTTGAAAACAAGCGAGGGTCACACCTCCGGGGGTTCGAATCCCTCCTTCTCCGCAAGTTCAATTCCCTGAATTGCGCAAAGTCCTGAAAGTCTGAGTACTTCCAGGACTTTTTTGTTTCTCCGTTGCGCAGACAAAAGCAGCTTTGAGCACTTTATTTAGACTAAATCGTAACCCCGACCCAAAAAGGGGTTACGATTTGAATCAGTTTAAAACTAAAGAAATAATGCGCTGATTTGCAGCGTTTTGCGCAGTTATATTTCAGGACGATGTCCTAAGTTTGTAGTGCGAAGTGAGGGCGACAACCAGCCGTAAAAGGGTATTCGTAACCCCAATCGTAACCCCTGCCAATTTTTAGGAAAAAAGGGTTACGAATTCCTTGAGGCGCAATTGAATTATTATGTCGTCAAAAAACACATTTAGACTGTTGTTCTTTTTGAACAAGTCAAAAATTAACAAAGAGGGAGCTCCCATTATGCTTCGTATTACAATTAACGGATCACAAGTAGCATTGAATATGCGAAGAAGGATTCAATTAATGGATTGGGATTCCAAACGAGGTAATCCCATTGTCAAAGATGCCATCACCGATGATTTGCATCTCTACCTAGAAACAATGCGTAATAAAGCCTACCAAGGCTTTACTGAGCTATCTAGAGAGTATGATGATATCACACCCCATATGGTCCGAGATTACATCCAGGGTGTTCATGGTGGATCTTCAAGAACACTGATTGACATCTGGCAGGAGCACAATGAAGAGATCAAACGAACCATTGGCAAAGAGTTCTCCTATTCCCTATGGCAAAAGCACAACACGGCCATCAATCACTATAAGGATTTTCTCCGGGTTAAATACCGAATGTCTGACATGCCCATAAAGCAGATAAAGTACAATGTGATCAGAGAGTTTTTTGAATTTCTTCTTGACGATAAGGGCTTGAAATACAATACCTCTATCAAATTCCTTCAGTTAATGAAGAAAATCACCAATAGAGCCATTCGTTCTAGCTGGCTTAAAGTGGATCCGTTTGAGGAAATGTCATTCACTTTAAAAGAAACTGACAGGCCATACTTGACAGATGAAGAACTTAAATGGATTATCGAACGAGAATTTCACAATGCACGCTTAGGGCTTGTAAAAGATCTCTTCTTGTTCTCTTGTTACACTGGAATGGCCTATGCTGATGTAAAAAAACTTCATAAGGCAGAAATTGAACGAACACCTGATGGTTTATGGTGGATTAAAACACGCAGACAAAAAACCAAACAGAAGATCCAAATTCCGCTCCTGGCAACGGCTAAGGATATTATTGATAAGTACACTGATATTTCAAAACTCAAAGCAAATGAAAAGGTCTTACCGGTAATGAGCAACCAGAAACTCAACTCTTACCTCAAAGAAGTTGCAGATCTAAGTGGAATTGAGAAAAACCTCACCTTTCACGTGGCCAGACACACCTTTGCCACTACAGTGACGTTGCAGAATGGTGTTTCTATTGAATCTGTAAGCCGGATGTTAGGACATTCCAACATAAAAAGCACCCAACATTATGCCCGTATCGTTGATAAAAAAGTTGCCGAAGAAATGATGGCTATGACCACTAAAACCAACCTTCAAATGGCAAGGTAAATGGGCCTAATTTCAAGGGCAATTTTAGCATACTCAAATTGCCCTACTTTTCAATGTGTAATTGCTTGATATTCAGTCGTTTTGTCGTATTTTGTCTTCTGAATCACCCCCTAGGGCAATGGGGCAATCCCTATATATAGGGAATTGCCCATTGCCCTTTATATAGATATGATTTGAATTTCTGGCATTGCACAAAGTTTGATTTTATCCGCTTCCGAACTATGCGCATACACTAAGAAAGGATTTGTTCTAGTATTGCCACATGAAAGAACACATCGTCAACATCATCGAAGATCAATTTAAAAAGCCTGCAAGATTATCTCAACCCATCTGTAGCCACCTTGACTCTTGATCTTGATGTCAATGATTGAAGATTCCTTTAAAATTCGATCTTATGGTTTCCAGGAATTGGCGCAGCTCTACCTTCCGGATATTCAACCACGAAGTGCCTCGGTTCGATTACGCGCTTGGATATATCGGAATCCAAATCCATCTGAAAGGCTTACGCAGCTTGGGTTTATTCGTGGTTGTAGAATCTTGACTCCGGAAATGGTGAAGGAAATTGTGATGGTTGTTGGGGAACCTTGATACAAGGTCTGTTTTTTCTATTAGTCCTTGCAAGCCCCATATTA
>JBLING010000222.1:0-4877 GCA_047639155.1 bacterium | reverse complement strand
TTGAGAACTACGCGTTCATTGGGTTAAAAAATATTTTAGTTGAAAGTAATGGCTCTATGGTAAAGGTGTTTCCTAAGGTGCAAAGTATGTCAAAATTGAAAGAAAGAAATTTAAGGTTTTTGAGGTCTTTTTTAGTGTCCTCATTGTTGGTTTTGTTTGTTATATCAGATCAAACTGCTACAGCTCAAAATAGTTCAAATAAAGGAACAGATTTTTGGGTGGGATTTATGAATCACAGAAATGGGACATCAGCATCCATGTATTTGTATGTTACTTCGGATTCCAATACATCAGGAACAGTTTCTGTCCCTGGTCAATCTTGGTCTAGGTCGTTTACAGTTACAGCAAACCAAATGACCTTGATTCAAATACCTACGAGCACAGCCTATGTTTCTTGTTCTGACTGTATCCAAGGTCGAGGGATTCATGTTGTTTCCAATAAACCCATTGTCGTTTATTCTCACATTTACCACCAGTATTGTTCGGATGCAACATTAGTACTTCCGACGCCTACTACTGGGAAAGAATATTACGCGATGTCGTATGAGCAATTGCAAAGCAGTGGTCGCTCACAATTTATGATTATCGCGAGTAAAGATGATACGAAAGTGCGTATAACGCCCACTGTTACGTTAAGCGGTAGCAGTGGAGATCGAACAGCTGGAACAAGTTATGAAATAGTTTTGGACGCTGGAGAATGCTATCAAGGTCGTGCAAAAAGTTCAGGGTCTACGCAGGATGTTACTGGAACTCATATTGAGGTTATTGATACCGGTTCTACTTCCAACTGTCGGACTGTTGCAGTTTATTCTGGAAGTAGTGATACGTACCTTTTATGCGGCAGCCCAGGAGGTGGATTAAATTCTAGGGACAATTTGTACCAACAACTATACCCAACGCGATCCTGGGGAACACGATTTGTGACCATCCCGTTTAAAGGTAGATCAGTGGATAATATTAGAATCCTTGCTGCTGAAGACAACACGAATATTATTATCACCCATGAGTCTGGACCGCCTACGGTTAAAGCGTTAGATGCTGGTGAGCGATATGATTTGTATGACGTTGACGAAACGAAATATATTCTGGCTGGTAAGCCAATTTGCGTTGCTCAATATCAAACCTCTAGAAAGTGTGGTGGGGATGGAGACCCCTCAATGACGATTCTAAATCCCATTGAACAAACCCTCAAAAAGATTACTGTATACTCATCTGAATATGAAGATATCGATGATCACTATATTAATGTAATAATCCCTAACGGAGGAACAAGTTCATTTAGAATTGACGGTAGTTCTACGTCATTTACTAAGGTGCCCAAGTTTCCTAACTATTCCTATGCGAGAATTACTGTAAATAAAGGCAACCACCAGATGTCTTCTGACGTTGGATTTCTTGCAATCGCTTATGGTTTTGCGCGTTATGAATCCTATGGTTATTCGGCAGGAGCAAACGTCCGAGATTTAACGGCTCAAATTGAATTGGTCAACTCTGCAGAGGAAAAGCAGGATATCAATTCGATATGTTTAGGAGATTCAGCAGAGTTTGAAGCACAAGCTGAATATAAAGTAAGTCAGTGGATATGGGATTTCGGAGATGGTATGCGAGATTCAGCCCAGTTCACGAACCACTTGTATAAAGATACAGGTACTTACGAAGTGACCTTGTACACCTACAAAGTTTTGTTTGATGGTTGTTCAGATTATGACTCGACCATAATGGAGATTCGTGTAAATGCGAAACCAATTTCAGACTTTGTATCCAGCTTAAAATGTGAAAAAGGCTTGGTTAATTTCTATGATTCTAGCAAAGCGTTAGGCATAGATAATATAATTTCTAGGCAATGGATTTTCCATAATAATAGTACGAAGTACTCGGCTAACTCTAATTTTTATTACGACACTTCAGGCCAATTTGAAGTTCGATTTATTGTAAAAACGGATAGGCAGTGTACCGATACTATGACGCGGATTATTACCATTAATCCATTACCGATTGCAGAGTTTATCGTTGAGGATGTTTGCTTTAATGATAGTTCAGAATTTGTGAATACATCAAGTGTAAGGACGGGTTCAATTGACATTAATAAATGGTATTTCGGAGATGGAGACTCAAGTGATTTGATGTCACCAAAGCATTTCTATGCTGACTCTGGAACGTTTATAGCGCAACTGACAATTACCACTGACAGTGGATGTATGGCAAATTTCCAAGACACATTGCTGAAGCACCCAAGGTTTATCATTGACTTCGATTATGTCGATACCTGTGCGTCATTTGGGGTTGATTTTTCAAATACTTCGTTTACAGATGGTGGCACCTTAACAGATTGGAAATGGAAGTTCCCAAGCAGTGTTGAATACACCACTAAAGACGTCAATCACCAATTTAATACCCCTGGAATGTATGACGTTACGCTTGTGGGATCCTTGGATACGCTGTGTCGAGATTCTGTGACCAAACAGGTCCAAGTAGACCCAAATATTCAGGCGGACTTTAGTGTTACTTCTAGCTGCTTGGTTGATACGATTACGTTTATCAATACCTCAAATATTACGGGTGGAAATATAGCAGAATCGCATTGGGATTTTGACGATGGATTTACATCTACGCAAGATACAGCGAAAGTGAAATACACCTCAAAAGGGTCTAAAGACATTCAATTAATTGCTGTTTCAGATCAAGGTTGTAGGGACACATCAACGTTGTCCATTATGATTTATGATCCTAAAATTATTGGGTTTAATATTCCAAATATTTGCCAGAATACGGATTCAGAGATTGCCGCAATTCTTGGCTTAGATGGTGATTCAGTGGCCAGTTGGAACTGGGTAGCAGACGGAACATCTTATACAACTGATACGGTAAAAGTGAACAAGGCAACAACAGGCAGATATGAGGTTACTTTGGACATTGTTACCAAATACAATTGTAAAATAAGTCACATAGATTCTTTCAATATCTATGCAAAACCAACCGCTGATTTTACGGTAGCGCCGGTTTGTATAGGTGAAAATTTAGTTCCAATAAACAGCAGCTCTATTGAAGCGGGGGAAAGTATCACCGGCTATAATTGGTACTTGAATAACGTTCTAGTTTCATCCGTACAAGATCCTATTATTGCGACTTCTACCATCGGAACAAATGAATTGCGACTAAATGTAACTAGCTCAACCGGATGTTCAGGTTCTAAAGTGGTGAACGTTGAAGTCTATCCGTTGCCAACACCTCGATTTACGTACACCGATACCTGTTTTGGAGACAATACGACGTTTACTTCTGGTTCAACAATTTCGAGTGGGTCAATTACAAGTGAAGACTGGACATATAATGATGGGACTGTTACTTCAGGATCTATCGTTTCAAGGTTTTTAAGCGCTCCTGCGGAGTACTCCATAAAACTTGTTGCGTCGTCGAGTTTCGGCTGTAAGGATTCAATTTCAAAGAGCTTCTCAATTGCACCTTTACCCGTAATCGATATTGTAGGAGATCCTATTTCAGGGTGTCAACCTTTATTGGTGAATTTCACAAACAACTCAACTATTGCAACCGGAACCATTACACAATACAACTTTGATTTAGGCGACGGTAACCAAACTTCGGCAACAAGCCCAAGTCATACGTACCAAACCCCTGGTTCCTTTATCGTTGTTGTGGATGCCCTTAGCGCGGCCGGATGTAGAGATACTTTAACGCTCGCAAACCCAATCGATGTATTACCGAAACCTGTGGCAGCTTTCAGCTTTAATCCTGATGAGCCAAGTTTATTGGAACCAGCGATTCAGTTTGTAAATGAGTCTTCAGTTGATGCGGTTACTTTTAACTGGTCAATCACAGACGGCACGACGCATACCGGAGCAATCGTGGATCATACATTGGAACCTGGAGACTACACCGCAACATTAATTGCTATTGCAGCGAATGGATGTAGTGATACGACAGAACGCAATATTCATGTGAAACTTGACTTCTTCTTGCATGCACCAACCGCCTTTTCACCCAACGGTGATTTGATTAACGATTTGTTTGGAATAGACGGTATGGTAGGCGATGTGCAAGGTTATACGATGACAATCTATAATTCTTGGGGCGAGCAGGTTTTCTACTCAGATAATCCAATTGAAAAATGGGATGGAACAGTGAACGGAAAAGAGACACATATGGGAACATTTGTATACATTGTTCGCTACAGAAACATAGAGACAGAGCGTTGGGAGACCATTAATGGTGTACTGCACATTATAAAGTAACAGAATTGTTTCTGACATAGTTTCTTTCATCTTATTACATAACTTTGCCCGCTCAAACGGATAGCAAAATATGAGCGTTTTAGTCAATAAAGACTCCAAGATTATTGTTCAAGGTTTTACCGGAGGTGAAGGTACTTTTCACGCGGGACAAATGATTGAATATGGCACTCAAGTTGTTGGAGGGGTTACTCCAGGAAAAGGTGGCCAAACGCATTTAGACAAACCTGTTTTTAACACAGTTGCTGAAGCAGTAAAAACTACTGGTTCTAACGTCTCCATCATATTCGTACCCCCTGCTTTTGCTGCAGATGCGATTATGGAAGCAGCTGACGCTGGAATTGCAGTTATCGTTTGCATTACAGAAGGAATCCCGACCAAAGACATGATAATGGTTAAGGCCTATCTAAACGATAAGGATTGCCGATTGGTTGGGCCAAATTGTCCAGGTGTAATGACAGCTGGTGAGGCTAAAGTGGGTATAATGCCTGGGTTTATTTTTAATCCCGGTCGAATCGGAATTGTTTCAAAATCTGGAACACTTACATACGAAGCAGTAGATCAAATTACCAAAGCGGGTTTAGGTCAATCCACAGCAATTGGTATTGGGGGAGACCCAATCATAGGAAC
>JBLING010000221.1:0-4877 GCA_047639155.1 bacterium | reverse complement strand
AAGTCATCGGCATCTACAACCTTACCTTCTCTAGTCTTGAGTTTACCAGAGGGAAGTTCAACCATCCCATAGCTCATATGAATCAGACCCTCAGCATATGGTTTTCCTAGTTTTTTGAGAACAAGCTGTAGGACTTTAAAATGATATTCTTGCTCGTTGCCTACAACATAAATGGATTTGTCCATTTTGTAATCGTTGTATTTTAGGTCAGCTGTCCCGATATCTTGTGTCATGTAAACGCTGGTACCATCTGCGCGCAAAAGTAATTTTTGATCCAGTCCGTCATCCGTCAAATCAACCCAAACACTGCCGTCTTCTTTTTTAAAGAAAGCACCATTGTCAAGTCCTTCTTGAACCATTTCCTTGCCCAACAAATATGTGTTTGACTCTTTATAATATGTGTCGAAGTCAACACCCATACGTTTATAGGATATATCAAAACCAGCGTATACCCAGTCATTGAGTTTGTTCCATAATGCGAGAGTCGCTTCGTCACCATTTTCCCACTTCGTAAGCATTTCACGTGCATCTGCCATTAAGGTTGATTGCCCTTTAGCTTCTTCCTCCGATAAGCCGCCTTCAATAAGTTTTGACTGTTCTTCCTTATACGCTTTGTCGAAAGTAACGTAATATTTTCCGACCAAATGGTCGCCTTTTATATTGCCAGATGTTGGCGTCTCTTCATTTGCAAATAGTGCATACGCCAACATGCTTTTGCAGATGTGTATACCGCGATCGTTAATCAAATTTGCTTTTACTACTTCATGCCCGTAATAGGATAATATCTGACTTATCGAATATCCAAGTAAATTGTTACGTACATGACCTAGGTGTAAAGGTTTGTTGGTATTGGGAGAGGAGTACTCTACCATTATTTTTTCAGGGTTAGGCGTTGTTTCACCCAATCTATCTGATAGCTGTAGGTGAGAAAGGTAGGAAAGCCAAAAAGCATCGGTAAGTTCAAAGTTTAAAAAGCCTTTTACTACATTAAACGCATTAACCTCTTCCAGCTGGCTTGTAATAAACGACCCAATGGCAGCCGCACAATCTTCTGGTTTAGAATTTGTTACACGTAAATATGGGAAAACCACAAACGTAAAACTGCCTGCAAATGAAGGGTTGGTTGTTTCAATTTTAACTTCAGAAGTTGATATCTGATGTGCGTATAAATCCTCAAACGCAGCACTTACGGATTGTTTAAGTTTAGAAATGAAATTACTGCTCATATGTGCTTCAGTCTTTAACCGTGAATTGGAAATTTAACTTGGTGCAAATTTATCTAACCCACAATTAATCTTGTGGTGTTTATTAAATTCACCGAAATCTTTTTTGTTAAGAAGGATTGAACGCCTCAAGTGGCGTAATAAAACAAGTCTACGATTAAACTGGATCGTTGCCGGGAAGCCATTTTATTGAACACCCAACTGGCTGTATTTTCGGAAAATCAACTTCTAATCCGTCCAACGACATTTCAATGGCATCTTCAAGGTATACCTGCGTTACTGCCTTATCATTATCCCAAGAATCATCAATAGCTCCTCGGTACACCAATTCTCGTTTCGAATTAAACAAAAATGCCTCAGGAGTCCTCGTTGCTTGTAGCTTTTTGGCAATTTGTTGAGATTGGTCTCTAAGGTAGATAAACGCATACTTCGTCTGTTTCATAAATTCCCGCATGTTGTCAAACGAATCGTCTGGATATCTGTTGGCGTCATTTGGATTAATACACACTACTGCCAAATTATCTTCTTCATATCGAGTAGACAATTTGTTAATACGTTTCCAGTAGGCGTTGGCATACGGGCAGTGATTGCACGTTATGATAATGAGCAGCGCTGACCTATCGGCAAAATCAAAGTTGTTGTAGATCTCACCGTTAGTCGCCGGCAATTCAAATTTGAAAAGTTTGTTCCCCATTTCCATGGTGCGAATTTATTATCTATTACCGATTCGCATAACAAAAACATCTACCAAAATTTAATTCAATATGTATTTTAACCTAAAACAACATGGACTCATCGTCATGTAATAATTTAGGAAGTAACTTTTATCTAATTTTCCCGTTCAATACGTGTACCATTTGTTATGAAGGCCCTAATCATTGCGATTTTACTATTTCTTATTTCCCTGTCTAGTTCTGCGTTTCAGGTAACGGGTAAAGTTACATATGCCGGAGAAGCTATGGGGCACGCAAGTATTCGTGTTCAAGGCTCTACATATGGTGTAATAACAAACGGCAAAGGGGATTTTTTTATGGAACTGCCTACAGGCACATACGTTTTAATTTGCGAATACGTTGGCATGGTTGCCATGAAAAAAGAAGTTCATGTGAAAGGCAGGGCAACCGTTAATTTCGAATTAACGGAAAATAAGGAAGTGTTAAATACGCTTGTTATAAAAACAGGAGGTGAGGACCCCGCTTACGACATTGTTCGAAAAACAATTGAGCGCAAAAAATCACTGAATCAGGATTTAGAATCATACATCGCCAACGTGTATATTAAGGCATCTATTGAGAAAGAGAATTTGAAACGTCCAGATACAGTTGATTCTAAACTCGTAACTAAAAAAAAGGTAAATTTCATTGAATCGTACTCTGACGTGTATTACAAAAACGGACGATTTAAAGAAGTAAAAAAGGCCTACAAGGATTTGTCAGAAAAGCAAAATTCAGGAGGTACCGTCAGTGTTAGCTTTAATGAAACAGATCCAACACAACCTGGGTCTGTCATTACACCTGAATTATTCTTCACGAAAATTACAGATGGTAACTTCGATTTCTTAAAGAATCGGTTGGATTTAGCAACCTTAGGCGAGATGCCGATTACTTCGCCAATTAGTAATTCTGCCTTATTGTCTTACAAGTACAAACTAGAAGAGACTTTTTACGAAGGCGATGATGTGATAGCGAAGATTAGCGTGATTCCTAAGTACTCCCATAGTGCGCTATTTTCAGGGACGATATACATTTCTAAAAAGACCCATACATTGGTGTCAGTCAATTTAGACATCAACCCAGCGGCTTTGGCATTTTTCGACCGTTTTACAGTTATTCAGGACTATCAGCTTGAAGACGACAGCGTTTTAGTTCCTCAACGACAAGAATTTTATTACGATACCAAAAACGGGAGACACAAAACAACTTACGGGCACACGTTGGCCAACTACAAAAACTACAACTATAACCCGACCATCAGCAATCGGTTTATGAGTAGAGGGCAGGTAGTGTATGAAGATAGCAGTTATGACGCTTCACTCGATTTTTGGCAATCTATACGACCAACAGGACTCAAAAAAATAGAGCAAGACTTCATCCATACCCAAGATAGCATTGTGGCGCACCATAAAAGCGATGCATATTTGGATGTTCAAGACAGTATGTATAACAGTCTGAATGTTTGGGATTTTGTGCTACACGGCATTGTACATCGCAATAGAGAAAAAGGAACGCGATGGTATATTTTGCCGCTTATCGCCCAAATTCAGATAAACAATATTGATGGATATCGACACACCTTGGGTGGTTCATATACCAAGGTTTGGACCAAAGAAAAAGATCTGCGCTTAAACGGTGGCTTGGATTACGGCATTACCAACAAAAACATACGGGGTAACATTCAAGCAAGGTTTATGTATGATCCAAAAAAGTTTAGCAGGGTACGCGTGAAATATGAAAATCGATACACAATGTTGAATACAAGGGCCAACATATCGAGCACATTAAGTCCTTCCAATTTCGTAGAAAACATTGGTTATGGTATTGGGCACGAGCAAGAATGGTGGAATGGTTTTTTCTTATCGACGTATTTAGATTACAATCAATACACTCCATTCAAAGGCAAGAAATTAGACGAGTTGTGGGACTTTTTCCCAGATTTTAGTGAACCTCAATATTTTGAACCTTTTGAAGAATTGGTGCTAACGATGCGCGCTCGATTCACGTTCAAACAGCAATATGAAATCCGGCCTTACAAAAAAGTGATAACGGGATCTAAGTACCCAGTTATGGATGTCACTTATACAAAAGGTATAAAGCCTTTAATGAAAAGTGATGTAAACTTTGACTATTTACAGTTGGGGACCAAGTATGTTTTTAAAATGTTTAAGGTTGGCACAACTCGATTAGAGGCTCAGGCAGGCAGATTTTTAAACGATAAAGAAGTAAGGTTGTCCGGGTTAAAATATATTAGAGGCTCGGACAAGTATTATTTTTCGAATCCGCTGCAAACTGCCCAACTGATAGAAGCGCGGGGATATCAAACCTCTAACGGTTACATCCAAGCTGGGCTGATGCATCATTTTAACGGACAAATATTACGCAAAGTCCCAATTATCAAGCACACGGGAATACAGTTGGCTACCGGCGCAAATTTTATGGCGCTCGAAGGGGGCTACGTTACCCTCGAAAATGAGCAATCGAAAGGTAGTATAGGGCATGCGGAAGTGCTGGTAGGAGTGGAGCGGCCGGTGCGTATGTTCAAGCAAATGTTCAGGTTTGGTGTGTATTACGCTGCTGGCCAAAATTCAAATACTGGTTTCAATCAAGGAGTGAAGTTTGGAATTGACTTTTATAATACAGTTTCGAAATTGTGGCAATATTAGAGAATAATAGAATGTTTGAACGATTGAATTTGGTAGATTTGTAGCCATGAGCCAACTAAAGCCAAGCCTTATTTCTGTTCTCGTGATACTCAGTTGTCTCGTACTTAGCTGCCAAAAGGACCAACTCGTTCCTGTTAATGGTTACCCCATTATTGAGTCCACAAGTGATATCTGGGAAATTGAAGAAGTCGATAACGGCTGCATCATTATAGCTTACTTGGGTAGAGATTTAAATCTGCTGGTTCCAACAAAAGTTGACAATCTAAACGTGCTGG
>JBLING010000220.1:0-4886 GCA_047639155.1 bacterium | reverse complement strand
CGCTAGATACCATTTGCGAAAAGGCAACTTCCCGTGTTCCATCATAGTTCCGCTTCTTAAGGTGGTTCTAAATTCACAACCTGCACATTGCCATTGCCATTTTGCCTTCAACCAGTAGTGTTTACAGCCATTACAGCGTTTACAGACAATCCCTTCATGCTGCCTTTGAAGCCGAAAATGCTCCTTGCAACTTGCCTCGGTCGGAAATTCTTCAATAAAATTTAATAGGTTCATAGTTCTTATTTTTCAACAAAACTATTGCCCATTAATGCAGCCAATCTACATTCTGGTATATTTACGGAGAATCAGAAAATATAATTACTGATTCTTTGATCCTGTTCGCAGACGATAAAGAAATACAAATAAACGATGTAAGACCTTATTTAACGGTGAAATATAATGAGCATCCTGAGGGTATTAGGTCCTTCATACCGACAATTCTAGCGTCTGACAAAAACATACCGATGTGCAAAATTAACCTAGTTGTAACTGGGGCTTTAAATGCTGGGGGTAGGATAATTGCTTATGCCGTCAACGATTCAACAAGAGTCTCGAAAGAATTGAATAAGATTTTTCACATCTATTATCCAACCGGGCCAATTTTTGATCTTGTAAATGATTCCATTCAGCAAAATGCCCTTTATATACTAGGGCAAGATACATGGAAGCTTAACGGTGTAGAATTATCATCTGACCAACTAACGATTGAATTCTCAAAACGTTTATCCCAACCTAACCAAGCGTATACACTCGTATATGACTCTACTTTAATTCTTGATGATTACTTACACACGTATGACTTGTATTTTGAGGCGCTAAGTGCAAAAAGAAATAAGCTCTCCCGCTCCATGTTTCACAACGATTATGATGCGTTAAACATAGAGAACAAAAAAGCGCTAAAAGCAATTTGCAAATGGTCGTTATACGATTACAGGTTTTGCCTGAAAGAATAGACCGGTAATGCGCAATAAAAACCAGTTGTGAATTATTAGAATAACAAGCACCTTTGCACGATCAAAATTCTATGAAGATTTACGCCATAAGCGGTTTAGGTGCAGACGAAAGAGCATTTCAGTTCTTGCAATTTCCGCATGAAGTCGTTCACATTACCTGGATTACCCCTGAAAAGGATGAACCCATTAGTGACTATGCAAAACGACTATGTGATCAGGTGGATACATCGGAACCTTTTGCCCTCGTTGGACTGAGTTTTGGTGGAATGCTTGCAACAGAAATGTGTAAGTTTATAAAGCCTGCACACACCATACTATTGTCTTCTGCGGAAACAAAAAAAGAGATTCCTTGGTGGTTTAAACTTATAGGGAAAATGAAGCTAACAAACGTTGTTCCTGGTGGATTTGTGGAAGTCCCAAGACCTGTTGCGAGCTGGTTTTTTGGAACAAGGAATCCGGAATTGCTGGACTACATTCTTGACGATGTCGATGTGCCTTTTGTTAAGTGGGCAGTAAAACAAATAATGAATTGGGACAATAAATCACCGGCTACGAATGTGCTGAAGATTTATGGAAAGGATGATCGGGTATTGCCTGCCAAAAAAGGTGAAAATACGGTGATGATAAAGGATGGAGGGCACTTTATGGTTGCTGACAAAGCGGAAGAAATTAGCTCTATCATACACAACAGATTAACCACTTAACCCTAATAAATACACCACTATGCAAAACATAATGTATCTCTTTCCACTATTGTTGGGCTTTGTAATTTTGTTGGGTACAACGGCGGCTTTGGTGAAACATCTTGCTAAAACCAAAAAACCTGCATGGATGCGATTTGGCATCATTGGACTCGCTTTATTTATGGCCTTCGGTCTGTACAAAGGAGTCTACAAACCTTACGGCTTATACCAAAACCACTATAAGCAGGCAACGGGTATGCCGTTCCCGACGTTGGGAGAATATGTCTTTGCCGATACCTGGATAGATAACCCCGAAAGTGACGGGTATAGCTCTATTGCTTTAATTACGTTACCATACGAAGAAACGAAACAGCTAAAAAACCGGTTAACCTCTATTAAATATGGTGCTCTAACGGATTCAATAAAAGCGGCGGATGGGTTGTACGATAGAATTAATTACGCTCTAGCGTTGAGTACTGTGAAAGAAATTGAGCTAGAATTAGGGGTTGTCGAAAAACGCAAGGAGATTAGAAACGGTACAATGTTTAAAATTGATAAAATTCGGTATTACTTTGGCTTCCTTGCAGACGGGGAAACGGTAATCGTCTACATTATTAGTAATTAATATGCTTGTCTATTCCATTAAACGGGACCATATGGTCGATGCTACGGTGGAAGAATTATGGGACTTTATAACAAATCCCAACAACTTAGAAAAACTAACCCCAAAACAATTTGGCGGAAGAAGGTTGAATAAGTCACAAAACGACGTTGTTAAAGACGGTTTTGAAACCTCCTACAAGATTAAAATATTGCCTTTTATCTCCGTAAAATGGACTGCCCGGTTTAGCGAAGTAGTTCCTTATGAATCTTTTGTGGACGAACAGATTAAAGGTCCTTTTAGGTCTTGGAAACACAAACATACCATCATCGTGCACCGTGGTAATGTAATGATGCGCGATGAGATAACTTTTGAACCTCCTTTTCCGTGGTTTGGAATTGGAATATTTCTGTACGAAACCTTTATTCTTCCCAGAATTCATAAGTTGTTTATCTATCGGGATACATTCCTTGATAACTATTTTGTCAAACAAACTGAGTCATAAATTGTATCATAAGGATACAATTTTACGATGACTAGAAAGACAATTAAATCGATTACTCCTTCGCAACTTGTAAATATGGGCGGTCACATCATTGATCAACCTTTGCCAAGCGACACCATTTCTTCGTTAGATCCATTTCTTTTAATTCATCATTGGAAAGGTGCACTCGTGGGTGGGCAACATCCACGAGAAGTTGGTGTTGGACCACATCCACACAGAGGGTTTAGCCCTGTGACATTAATATTTGAAGGCAATATTGTACACCGCGATTCACTAGGGAATAAAGCAACAGTTCATGAAGGTGGAACGCAATGGATGTTTGCTGGTCGTGGAATTACGCATAGTGAACGCCACGAAAAAGCGTACGTAGAATCCGGTGGACCTTTGGAGTTTATTCAATTTTGGGTGAATGCCCCAGCTAAAAACAAAATGGACGCTCCGTTTTACAAACCAATCTCAAAAGAGGAAACACCGTTGATTAAATCAGATAAAGATGAAATCTATGTGGTTGCAGGTGACTTCGAAGGAAAGGAAGGAGTAGCTCCTACGTTTACAGATCAAACCTTACTTCGTGGTTCAATACAAAGAGGAGGGAAGCGTACAATTGAAGTTCCATCAAACCACAACAGCCTCGTTTATTTGTTAGATGGAGAATTGACAATAAATGACCAAGTGGCTCGAGGCAAGGACATGGTTGTTTTTGAGAATGAGGGTGAAAATATTGATTTTGAAGCTATTTTTGACACACGCTTTATTGTATTGAGCGGGGAGCCTATTGGAGAAAAAATTGAATCATACGGACCATATGTAATGAACAATCAAACCCAAATCATGGAAGCGATGCGCGACTACCAGATTGGCAAAATGGGAATCCTTATTGAAGAGTTTGATTAATTACATGTTGTATATTTACCCACCTTATGAAAGACATTACAAACATTATGAAGCTGGAGATATAACGATTGTTTGGAAACCCGCAACGTGTATCAATGCAGCTGAGTGTGTTAAAGCATTACCCAAGGTGTATAATCCACAGGGGAAGCCATGGATTACACCCGAAAATGCAACAGCAGATGAGATTCGAGCTCAAATCAAACGATGTCGTTCTGGTGCTTTAAGTTATATAGAAAATTAGATATGGACAATAAGAACGAGACTCCTCAAACACTTACTACAATTCAGGTTGCCCCAAACGGACCGTTGTTGTGCAAAGGCACGGTAGAGGTGAAAAACACAGATGGAACTATTGAAGTTAAAGAGAATATGACGGCTTTTTGTAGATGTGGTGCATCAACCAATAAACCATACTGCGACGGTAGCCACAACAAAATAGGTTTCCAAGGATAGTCCCCAATGCTTAAATTGCAGCATGGGAGTTAAAGGAGATAAGCACATAAGTGATGCTGCTGAAACTGCTGCTTTGATTGAAGGTAGATTGAACCCAATAGGAGATGTAACCACCAAAAAAATGTTTGGCGGATATGGTATATTTCACGAAGCCAAAATGTTTGGATTAATTAGCCCAAAAGGTGCTGTGTTTATCAAATTTGACGATTCAACCCTTCCAACTTTGCAATCACTAGGAGGGGAGCGACATTCTAAAATGCCGTATTTTTTGGTCCCGAACAATCACCTCGAATCAGCAGAGTTTGTTTATTTGGTAGACAAAGCAATTGTTCTTTCTAAATAATGAGTGTTAGAGACTTATACCGCGTATTACTAAGATTAATGGGCGTTTTCTACTTTGTACAATACGTCATGGCCCATCTGAACCTCGTTTATTATGCGGTTTCTAACAACAATGGACTTAGTGAAATATTTGGGTCTCTATTTGCATTTATTACTGTTCTTGTAGTGACTATGTTTCTGATTTTCCGAACCGACAAAGTCATAAAGATGTTTCAACTGGATACTGGATTAGACTCAAACCAAATCGCAACTTCCAACATTACTACTGATGCTCTTTTTAAGTTTGTATTTGTTTTGCTAGGGGTACTTTTAGTTATGGATAATGTTGTGGGCTTTATAATCCTCCCCAAAAAAAAGGCCAAAGGTTAAGTTAAAAAACGATTACATTTAACAACCTAAAATGACAAAACAAACAAGACGCAAATTCAGTTCTGAGTTCAAGGCGAGAGTCGCTT